>JAGWHI010000002.1 GCA_028866905.1 Microcaldota archaeon | reverse complement strand
ATAGGGCCCGTGGTCCAGTGGTTAAGACGCCAGCTTTACACGCTAGAAACAGGAGTTCGATTCTCCTCGGGCCCACTTATTATGGAAAACTATAAATAACTATAGCATGCTATATCCAATATGGAAACTACCACTGTGCAGATAAGTAGGTCTGTAAAGAGGAAACTGGAAGGACTTAAGACCTACCCAAATGAAACAATGGACCACCTAATAGAACGGCTTGCGGACAGCATGATCGATTACGAACCTCTCACCGCAGAGGATATAAAGGGAATAGAGCAAGGGCTGGAAGATATAAAGGCCGGAAGAGTCTACACCACAAAGCAGCTTAAAAAGGAGTTAGGGGTCAAATGAGCTACAACGTCATTTGGTCCGAGCAGTCTAAACAAAACCTTAAGCATCTAGATGCCGGCACCAGAGACAGGATAATTAGCAGGGTGGAGGCCGCAAAGGAGAATCCCTATGCTTATGCCAAGCGCTTGGTTGGCGTCCCACTATATAGCCTTAGGGTTGGCGATTATAGGATCATATTGGACATAAAAAACAAGGAGATGCTAGTTTTTGTGGTAAGGGTAGGACACAGGAGCAAGGTGTACTACAAATTGGGTTGATTAGAAATCTAAGAAGATCTGAATGGAGAGCGGAACCTACAAGATGACAAGACTTTCCCACGATAGGCTTGCGAAGCAATGGGTCAACCAGCCATCATATTTCGATTCAAAGATCAAGGAGGGGCATGTCAACAGGTTCTTCAGGGCTGTGGGCAAGGGCGCCCTCGTGCTGGATGCTGGCTGCGGCCTCGGCAAAGAGGCCAAGATGCTGATATCCAAGGGCCTGCGCGTGATAAGCATAGACACGTCCAAAGGCATGATAAGGGAGGCGAGGAAGATAGTGCCCAAGGGGGACTTCAGGCGCATAGACATGCTCGACCTGAAGTTCAAGGACAAAAACTTCGATGCGGTGTGGTGCTTCTCGAGCATCCATCACCTTAGGAAGGCCGACGCGCGACTAGCACTCAGAGGGTTCAATCGCGTTCTGAAGGATCGGGGGATATTGGCCATATCGTCTAAGGAGGGGAAGGGTTGGTACTACAACATAGCGCTGGTCAACGGCATGAGGTTGAGGAGATTCATAAAGCAATACACCAAGCCAGAGATGGAAAAACTCCTTACGGAATCAGGGTTCAAAGTAATCGACATTCGCGTAGACCGGAGCAGCAAAAGAAAGGATTGGTCAAGGGTCGTGGCGATAGGGATAAAAACTATCCGCTAGCCGTCTCTACCCTAAGCCATCCCTTGTGCTCCTTATCATCTGATACGGTATAGGCGCCGTCCCTTTTCAGGTATTGCCTTATCCAGGCGTTGTCCGTGTTGTCGGATACCAGCACGTTAAACCCTGCGCTGTCTGCATAGTCCAGAACAACTTCGACCAATGCGCCTTTTATGTTATCTACGATGTTTTCGTAGCCTATAGAGTAGAGATTCCTGTCGTTGGTGGTCTTCACAGGATCCAATTGCTTAACCTGCAAGACCCTGGCGCCATCCTCTATCCGTACAACGTACGGGGACCCTTCAGTAACCCTATAATTCAACCTAAATGTAGTATTCATCCTACTGTCTTCGTACTCCACGAATCCATAGGCCTGTCCCGACCGGTCAAAGCTACTAGGCCTATAGTGAAGCAGGTTCGACGACACACCTATTGCGCCACCCTTAACCGCTATCCTGAGCACGTCGTAAGACCTTACCTGCTCGCTATCCACCACTGGCCTATTCATCTTGGTAAACCCTGACATCATACCACCTGATTGAATTTACAGCCCAAATATATAAACCTATTCAGGATCCATGCGAAGCGTTTTATTTTTTAGCGTACCTACAGGTATGGTGGTGTAATGAAGATCGGAATGCTAGGTACCGGACCTGTCGGAATTAACATAGCGACCAAGCTTGTCAAGCAGGGGCATCAGGTGCGGATGGGGTCGCGCGACCCGGAAAACCCCGAAGCGGCAAAATGGGCGAGGAGGAACGGGAAGAGGGCCTCCCACGGGACGTTTTCCGAAGCCGCGAAGTTCGGCGACATAATATTCAACTGCACGAACGGCGCGCACTCGATCGAGGCGCTCAGGAAGGCCGGCGAGAGGAACCTCAGGGGCAAGGTGCTCATCGACCTGGCCAACCCGCTCAAGTTCTCCAAGAAGGGCGAGATGACGCTCTTCATAGGGAACACCGATTCATTGGGCGAGAAGATCCAGCGCACGTTCCCAAGCGCTAAGGTGGTCAAGACGCTCAATACCGTCAACATGAGGCTTCACACGAATCCCTCGCTTCTGCCCGGGGAGCACAGCATATTCATGAGCGGCAACGACAAGCAGGCAAAGGCGAAGGTCGCCAGGATACTGAAGGGCTTCGGCTGGAAGTCTATAATAGACCTTGGCGGCATAAAGTCCGCTAGGGGCCAGGAGGCGCTATTGCTGTTCTGGTGGCACCTGAACAAGAGGTTCCCGAACGAGCCGTTCAACTACAGGATAGTGAGGAGGAGGGGGTAGTCACCTAAGACCCTTGAAAACCGCATCAACTATACGTCCACGGTCCTTCAGCGATTTCACCACAAGGCTTGCCCCTGCTTCCTTTAGCTGGGCCTCGCTGAACGATCCGTTTGCCACGCCTATAGTGAATATCCCCATCGACCTGGCAGCCTTTATCATGTGCGGCGAGCTGGATACGATGGCGATCCTGCTGTTGGTTATCCTGAACTCGTTCGCCGCCTTCTTCACTGCCAGGCTGACTATCTCCGGCAGCGTCTTCGCCTCGTTGCCGAACGCGCCGAACTTGAAATACTCGTTGATCGACCTGTTCTCCAGCCTCTGCCTCACCATACGTTCAGGCTCCCCGCTGGCTATCCCTATCAGCGCGCCCTTCCTCTTTATCTCGTCAAGGAGCTCCTGGGCCCCCTCGCTCTTTATCAGGTCGTCGTGGCCTGCGACGTTGTAGTAAGAGTACGGCACGTCGTCGATCAGGTGGTCCATCTTCTCCTCTATGATCTGGGGTTCGACGCCGTTCTGCTTCAGTATCGCAGCTGCGATGTCGCGGACGGCCATGCCCTCGTACTGCTCGACGTTCGCCTCGGTTATCACCCCGTATATCGTCCTTATCGATTCGGTCATGTACTCGGAAACGTCCTTGGAGTCCCTGACCAGTGTCTTGTTTACGTCGAACAATACGCATCTGTCCATGAAATCCCCTTACAAACAGCGAAAGTGATATTATCTTTGCCTCAACATATTTATATGGTTCGATGGCCGACGTGGATAAGGTCATAGACAGCTTCTCGGGGATGATAACAAGGGAGCAGGCGGCAAGGCTCGCGGGCGACGGTGTGGGCGAGCCGTCAAGCGTAACGGACCGGAAGCGAGAGACGCTCAGCGGCATAGACGTCGCAGGCCTTATAGACTTCATGAACCACTCCGTGCAGAAGGATCCCGTAGCTGTGGAGTCGCTGCAGGCTTATGTCTACAGGATATTCAACCCAGTCAGCTATGCAAAGGCCGGCAAGGCCGGCATCAGGCGGACGATCGTTGTCGGCGCAGAAGGCAATACCGTAAAGGCCAACCTGTTCGACAGGGCAGCGGAGTTCATCGATACGAACGCCTTCGAGCGCGGGGACATGGTGCTTCTGAAGGACCTCATCCTCAACCCGATCACCGGCGAGCTCGGCTCAGTCCAATCCACGCTGATAAGCAGGGTAAAGCCCTCCGCTGGCGTAGTCACGGATTTCATGTCGCTCAAGGAGGGCGCAAGGAACATAGACGTCGTCGGAAGGCTCATGGAGATAGGCCCGATACGCCACGTGGGCAGGATAGACCGCGCCGGCCAGATAGCCGTGGCGGACTGCACCGTAACCGATTCGAAATATTCCCTGCCAGTGTCGTTGTGGGGGAGCAGCGCGCTAGCCACTGCGGGCATGAGCGTAAACTCAACTGTCAAGATAGAGTTCTGCAGCGTAAGGAGCAAGAACGGGCGCATGGAGCTCTATGCGAACGACCTGTCCCGGGTGTTCTCCAGCCCCCTGCTGGACTGGAGGCTAAGGAAGTGACTATCTCTCCCCGTACTTAGCCAGGAACGCGAGGTACTGGCTCACAACCCCCTCCGGGGCCGACGGCCTGGTCCTCTTCGCTATCGACTCCAGCATCTGCATGTCCACGTTCCTCTCCGCGCCGCTCTTTATGGCCTCGTCCATTGCAGCGGACTTGGCCTCGCGGCATATCCCCGATATGTCAGCGCCGGTGAACCCCTTGGTCAGCCTTGCGAGCTTCTCGTAGTCTATGCCCTTGTCCGCTGGCGCCTTCTTCAGGTAGTACCTGAAAAGCTTCGCCCTCTCCTCCTCTGTCGGGGGCTTCACGAACACCATCTTGTCGAACCTTCCGGGCCTGAGCATGGCGGGGTCGAGCATGTCCGGCCTGTTGGTGGCGCCCACCACGACAACGCGGAACTCCTTCTTCAGCCCGTCTATCTGCTTTAGCACCTCGCTGGTTATCTGCACGCTAGTCTCGCTCGCCTGCTCCCTCTTCCTGACGAGCCCGTCTATCTCGTCTATGAAGACGACCGAGGGCGAGTTCTCCCTGGCCTTGTTGAACAGCTCGTTGATCGTGGCGGTCGCGCGCTCCATCCCCTGGTCCGCAATCTCCGACCCGTTCATCTCGAAGAGCGTCACTCCGCCCATCTCGTTTATCACAGCCTTCATCAGCATGGTCTTGCCGGTTCCCGGAGGCCCGAACATCAGCACGCCCTTGATGTTCTTGACGTCGTACTTCTTCATCAGCTCGGGGTGCAGCAGCGGGACCTCTATGGCCTGCTCCATCGCCTTCTTCGCCGTGTCGAGGCCGACCACGTCGTCGATAAGTATGCGCTCCTCCTTCTCCACCTCCTCCTCGGAGTAGCTGCTCCTCGCGAACTCGATCCTGAACCTGTTGTACTCGTCTATCTGCGACAGGGTCGTCGACGGCTTCGTCGCCTTTATCGCGTCCAGGAAGTCGTCCTGGCCTATCTGCAGCATGCGGTGCTGCTCGGTGGCTATGTTGGACATCTTCTGCGCTACGCCCTCGCACATCGCCTTTATGTCGGCGCCCGAATACCTCTCGGTCTTCTCGGCCAGCTCGTCTATGTCGACGTCCCTGGATATGGGGAGCCCGTTGATGTACTTCTCGAATATCCTCTTCCTGCCCTCAAGGTCCGGCAGCGGCATGTACACTATCTTGTCGAATCGGCCCGGCCTGAGTATCGCCGGATCTAGCACGTTGGGCACGTTGGTCGCGCCTACCACTATGACGCGGCTCGCCTTCTGGAAGCCGTCCATCTCCACCAGCATCTGCGAGAGCGCGTGCCTCCTGGAGTCGTCGGTGAGCCCGCTCTCCCTGTTCGTGGCTATAGAGTCTATCTCGTCTATGAAGAGCACCGCCGGAGCGTTCTTCTTCGCTGTGCTGAACATGCTGGATATCATGCGCTCAGATTCGCCCGGGAACGCGGATATCATGTCCGTCGCCTTCGCGTAGAAGAACACCGCCTTTATCTCGTTGGCCAGGGCGCGCATCATCATCGTCTTTCCGGTTCCCGGGGGACCGAAGAACAGTATGCCCTTGGTGGGCTTCACGTTGTACGCCTGGGCTATGCCGCGCTGCTCTATGGGCATGAGCACAGCCTGCTTGAGCTCCCTCTTGGTGGCGTCGTAATTGCCTATGTCGTCGAACGTCTCGGTTGTGCTGCCAGCCTCGAGGTTCTCGAACGCCTCCCCGAACTTCATCCTAACGTCGCGCTTCCTGACTTCCAGCGCCTTGACAATCTTGAAGTTGTACAGCTCCATTACGTATATAATCGCCAGCGAAACCACAAGCCCGGAGAACGCGAGCCCTATCGACGGCTTAGCCCCGGAGAGGAACGACGCAGCCACGTAGCTTATGGGGTATATCGCCCCGGCAATGCTGGCGATTGTGCCCTTGTACTTGGACCTGCTGCTGACTGCCATCTGGTCTATGATCACTATCGCGATTATGAACGCCACCCCCTCGGCCACGAACCAGACCGGGCCCCAGGTGAGCGAGGACAGCAGCGATGCCATAGTGGTGGATATGTTGTCCACGACTATGCCGCTGGTGAAGCGTGCGACCGCGGCGCTGAGCGCGCTGCCTACCTGCAGGTCGTTGAAGCTCGTCTGCTGCGGGGTCACGAAAGATCCGATCGGGCCGTGCGCCACGATGTTGTGCGCACCCGAGGGGTCGTAGACCACGTAGCCGCTGTTAGCCAGCCCGGAAACCCCGGATAGCATCACGATGCTGAGTACTGCCACTACGGTTACGACCACCGACCGCTTGTACCCGACTATGAGCGTGGTGAATATGAGCGCCGGGATCTCAAAGATGTAGCCCAGCGGCGAGAACCCCAGCGCCACTACGAGCGCAAGCAGCGCTATCATCCTGTAGTGCATGTAGCCGTATATCAGCGCGAGGCTTATCCCGACCATGAACACCCATGCTATAGCGGGCACCTGGTACATCAGCATGGGAAATATGAACAGCGCGAAAGTGAGAAGGCCTAGGAACGGGTGGTAGACCGCGGCCGCGAAGATTATCACTAGTATGAGCAGCGCGGTGATCGGCGGGTAGAACCCCAGAGCGGCAAGCGCAGCCACGAATGCGAACGCGATTATGACTGCATCGATGAAGCTCGGCATCGAGGTAAGGCGAAGAAGCCTGTCCTTTATGCTGTAGAACAGCATAGGGGTCTTGTGCCTCCTCCTGTATAGCGAGAGCGCACGCTCGCTCTCCTCCATCCTGCTCGTGTAGCGCTCCCTACCCTTCGCCATGTTCGCCACGTTCTAGATTATAATGCAAGCTTTAATACCCTTATCTGGCCGTTTGCATGGCTATGGCTACACTTCGCGTAGACGTCAACCACCACATCCATCCCATATATTTTGTGGGAAACGAGATATTTAAACCATAGGTTTGACCTTCAGAATGCGTCTGCGATACCCTACTGTCATTAGAAAGGAAAGATATTATATCTGGTTTGCGCTTAATATATCGAGAGGTAATTGGTATGGTTGATTGGACTGGAGTTGTGCTTGGCTTTTTGATGATAATTGGAGGGGGTTGGCTACTGCTGAAGGGACTGAAACACTTGATGCCACCGCCGGTGCAACCGAAGTCTGGGAAGGATTGAGATTCGGCGCAGTAACTATGCATAGACCAAATAAACGGATAATAAGGTGGGCAAATTCCAGACAATCCAAGGCTGTTCGTTGCCGGAAAGGTGTTCGTAGAGCACGACGGCAGGATACTCGTACTTCGGGAATCCTCGGACTACAAGGAGGGCGCCCACCTCGGAAAATTCGACATAGTGGGCGGCAGGCTGAAGCCAGGCGAGAATTTTTATGATGGGACAAGGAGGGAAGTAATGGAGGAGACGGGCCTTGATGTAAAGCTCGGCAAGCCCTTCTTCATCAACGAATGGAGGCCCACGGTCAACGGCGAGAAATGGCAGATAATAGGTATATTCCTAACAGGGTCCGCGGATTCCGACAAAGTGGTCCTCAGCGTGGACCACTCGGCGTTCAAATGGATAGACCCGGCGGATTACAGGAAGCATTCGGTGATAGAGAACCTGTACCCGGCCTTCGATGCCTATCTCGGGCTATGATCACTTGCGCAACGGCACTATGCTGAAAGCCAGGGAGTAGGAGTCCCCCCTGAAATAGTCAAGCTGCTCCTCATAGCGCTTGTTGAGCTCCTCATTCGACGAAGACGGGATGTTCTTTGTCAAAAGCCTGCCGTATTCCATTTGGTTTACGTGTTCCACGATCGGCACGAATTCGGCTATTATCCCCTCACCAGCTAGGCCCTCCAGGACCCTCGTGATCCCTGCCTCAACGATCGGGTTTTGGGTGTGCGTCCTCACCATAGTGCAGCCGTCCTCTATCCCGAACTCCAGCCTTTTCCTCACAAGCTCCTTGTACAAGCCCTTGTTCTGGTCGCTGTCGTCGATCACCGCCGCGGACAGGAACATGGTCTTCGGCATTCCGTCGCGCTTTACTATCTTGAGGGATCCGAAGCCAACGGGGTTGCCCTCCGCCGTGAACGGTATGACTACAAGGTCGCTCTCGGTTATGTGGTCGAACAGCTCCTTGTTTTCCATCCCCCTCCCGAACGTGTTCTTGCCGATGTCCATGAGCTTCAAAACCAGCTTGGGCGGTATCTCCCCGATCTCGAAGCTCCCTATGCTGTACTTGTCACCGTAAGCCCCGCTTTGGCTGAGCCTTGTCCTTATCTTGTAGCCGTCCTGCACCTCCCGCGAATCCTTTATCAACCGGTTTACGAAAGCCTTCCCGAGGTCTGGATTCAGCCCTATCTTCATGCATATCTGCTCCACCTTTTCCATGACCTCCTGCTCCCTCTTCACGTCAAGCACTCCGGCTCCGGCGTTTCCCTTTATCTTGCCGATCTCCACTGCGATGTCCAGCCTTTTCTTGTAGAGCTTCAGTGAGTCTTCGGTTATCTCGTCCATCTGCTTCCTGTAGAACTTGAGCATGTCGGAGCTGTCGCTCTGCTTTTTGGCAGACCTATCAACACCCTTGGGTGCCTCCATCCAACCAGCCAATCTCTGCTTTCCAAGATATATAAAGATGCCGTGCACCCCGCAAAGCTTATTATTGTGCCATTCTACATACTCACCGATGGCAGTCACAGCTTGGGAGGTCGAGGGCGACATAGACTACGCCAAGATGATAAAGCAGTTCGGCACGCAGCCGATGACCGAGTCTCTGGCGGGCAGGCTGAAGAAGCCGCTGCCGAACTTCATCAGGAGGGGCGCGCTGTTCTCCCACAGGGACCTGGACAAGTGGCTCGCTGCAGCCGAATCAGGGAAGAAAATCACGATACTCACCGGAAGGGGGCCGTCCAACAAGATGCACATAGGCCACCTGCTTCTCTACGAGCTCGCGAAATATTTCCAGGATGCGTACGGCTGCAGGGTCTACATACCGGTTTCTGACGATGAGAAGTTCTTCGTCAAGGAAGGGCTTTCTGTGGAAGACGTCGAGAAGGTTGCGCACGACAACATAATAGACATACTGGCGATGGGGTTCGACCCCAAGAACACGCTGGTGTTCATGGATTTCAAGTACACCAAGATATACCGCCACGCTGCAGAGGTGGCGAAGCACATGACTTACTCGATGGCCAAGGCGACGTTCGGCCTGAAGCCCGAGCAGAATGTCGGGTGGTCGTTCTACCCTGCGATGCAGTCTGCGCACGTCATGTTCCCGCAGTTCATGGAGGGCGCGCACAACGTGCTGGTCCCAATCGGCATAGACCAGGACCCGTTCCTCAGGCTTACCCGGGACCTGACAGACCGATTCAAGTTCATCAAGCCGTCAACGGTCTACCCTATATTCCTGCCGAGCCTAAGCGGGTCGAAGATGAGCAGCAGCGCCAAGGACAGCGACACCACCGTAATCTGGCTGGCTGACGACGAGAAGGCGGTCTCCCAGAAGATAAGGAAGTATGCCTTCTCGGGAGGGAGGGCCTCCATAGAGGAGCACAGGAAGATGGGCGGAAACCCCGACATAGACGTCTCGTTCCAGTACCTGAAGTACTTCTTCGAGGATGACGACAAGAAGCTTAAGGGGATGGAGGAATCGTACAAGAGCGGCAGCCTCCTCACCGGCGAGCTGAAGGAATACCTTATAGCGAAGATCAATTCCTACCTGAAGGGCCATGCGAAGAGGCGGCAGGACGTGGAGAGGAATCTAGACAAGTACATGCTTGAGGATTAGGCCCTTTTCCCTGACGGCGAAACAAGGCTGAGCATGTCGCCTATTATCGACTGGTACGCCTCGCAGGCGGTCCACTGCTGCGGCTCGCTGCCTTCAGCAATCATCCTCCTTATCTCCTTCGCCGCATCGCCCTCCCATATGCTGTCAAGCGCGTAGTCGAGCTCGCGTATGTTGCCTATCTTCCTGTTCCACATTATCGACGGGAATATGTTTCCGTAGCTGTCAAGGAAGAGCGACGCCTCTAGGCTCTTGCTCCTCATGGGCGCCCTGCCCGTCTTTGCGTAGTATACAAGGTTCTTCAGGAAGGTGTTCTCGATAGCGGGTATGACCCCTATCTGGGCCTCCCTGCTCCCTATTATACTGTTGAGCTCCTCCACGACCGCTGCGTCGTTAGGCCTTATGTCCAACCCCTGGTTGTTGTAGTAGTTCTCCGATATCTGCGCCAGGTTTATGTGGAAGTCGCTGTGCCTTATGTCCGGTATCTCAGCCTTCACCGCCTGGTAGGTGCGCTCGAACTGCCCCTGGTTCAGCTTGCTGAGTGTGTATCCGAAAACGAAATACAGCCCCGGGTATGTCTCCTTGAGCCTCTTCAGGCTCTTGAACATGGACATTGCCTTGTCGAAGTTGCCTGGTATGCCCCTTATCCTGTCGTGGAGCTCCCTGTAGCCGTCAAGGCTCACTGTTATCGCGACCCTCGGTATGCCGAGCTTGAGTATCTCTGTCAGCTTCTCCATCACCATCTGCTGGTTGCACAGCGAGTTGGTGGGCATTGTGAGTATGTATAGCCCCTTGGAGTTCTCCTTGAAGGCCCTTGCTATCTCCACTATGTCGCCCCTCAGGAAGACCTCCCCCCCGGTAAGCTCGATCCACTGGAAGTACGGGTTCCTCTGGGCGAAAGTCCTTATCTCGTCCAGGGTGAGCTCCCCTGTCGGCTTCATCTTCCATATGTCGCAGGTCAGGCACCTTGACTGGCACCTGTAGGTCACGCAGAAGTTGAGCTTGTAGGGCCTTCTAAGCCTTACGAAATTAGATTTGACTGCTGTCAGGCCCAACCCCAGCATTTTTTCAACGGCCATCGGCTAAAATCCCCGTCTGATATGATGGGTTTTCGCAGATATTTATAGATTTGTCTCGAACTAATATACCGCTATTCTGAGTGTTCGAATGCTGCCAAAAATTGGGCTCCTAGCCATGGTTGTGCTTCTGGCCGGGATAGCCGGCGCAGACACAGTCACGCTGACCGGGACGTGCCCCAGCACGCTGATAAACGCGACCGACAACGTGCTGGTTTTCAACCTCTCCAATTCTGGCGACGGCATAGCCACTAACCTGGTGCTGCTCCCCACGGTCTATGGCGCTGCGGTGCAGAACGCAACAGTTTCGCTCGACCACATATTCCCTGGCAATTCCACAACGACCAGGCTCAAGCTCTACAATTTCACGATGCCGGGCAGCTACATCGACTACTTCAACCTCCAGTACTCGCAGGGGTCGAGCACGTTCTACGCGGTATTCCCCTGCCTTGTCTACATGTCCTCGAGGGCCACGTCGCTTGTAAGCGTGGCCAGCATAAACAGGACCGGGGACACGCTGCAGGCTACGCTTGTCAGCCTGTCAAGCAACCCGGTCGATGTGAACGTGTCTATCGTGTCCCCTCCGGAATTCACGGTATCGCCAAAGCATGTCAACGTGACAGTGCAGCCCGAAACCCCGACAAAGGTCTACTTCAATATATCCAACCCACTGGTTTCCGGCTCTGGCTTCTCCACTGCGGTGGTGACGTCCTACGTCTCCGGCGGGACCCACTACTCCTCTATGCACACGTACGTCGTCAGCCTCGCGTCCCAGGCCACACCTGCGCAGTCCGGCGGCAGCACGCTCCTCTATTTCATGGCAGCGATAGCCGCGGTGATACTTGTGCTGATAGCCCTGTCAATAATCAGGGGAAGGAAACCGCGCCACGCGGACAACGAGCACCATGCGCACAGCGAGGCTGAGCATCACCACCATGCGCACGCCGAGGAACACAGGAACGATTAGCATGCCCAGGCCGTACATCAGCGTAGTCATACCAACCCGCGACGAGGAGAAGAACGTCAGGCGGGTGATAACCGGGATAAGGCAGATACTCAAGGGCTACAGGAGCGAGATAATAATCGTCGATTCGTCGCACGACAGGACCCCGCAGATAGCGAAGTCGATGGGCGCAACAGTGATAAGGGAGGAGCTGGGGAAGGGAGCGGCGCTCATAACCGGATTCACAAAGGCCCGCGGCGATATCGTAATCTCGATGGACGCCGACCTGTCGAACAAGCCCAAGGAGCTCCTGCTGCTTATATCGGGCATCGAGGCGGGCTACGACATATGCATGGGCTCCAGGTTCATGGCCGGCGGCGGATCCGAGGACATGACTTTCACCAGAAGGATAGGCAACAAGTTCTTCGTCTGGCTGGTGAACGCCCTTTACAGGTCCCACTACACCGACATGTGCTACGGCTACAGGAGCTTCGCAAGCGGCGTGTTCCAGAAGCTGAGCCTGGTCGAGCAGGGCTTCGGCATAGAGACGGAGATAAGCATCAAGTCGCAGAAGGCCGGGCTCAAGGTGCTCGAGGTCCCGAGCTACGAGAAGAGGCGCGTGGGCGGCGTTGGAAAGCTCAGGACATTCCAGGACGGATGGAACATCCTCAGGACGATACTGAAGAACCTCTAGCCGCTACTTCCTTCCGACTATCCTGTAGAATCCGAACAGCTTGTCGCCTGGCTGGAATGTCGCGTTCTTTATCGGCTGCAGCACGTAGTTCTGCTTCGCGTATGCGCAGTAGTTGTTCGGGGTGTAGCACCAGTACCCCCAATCGAGCACAGCGCAGCTGTACTGCGTCGACCTGTTCTCGTACACCTGAGAGTTGAACAGGTCGCCCATCTGCTCCGCGCTCCTGTTGTTTATGTTGAAGAGCGTAGGGTCGTACGTGTAGACCAGGCAGTTGGCAGGTATCATGCTGCTGTAGTTGTACACGAACCCCTCGTAGAACCTGGCGTCAGGCGCCTGGTTGATGCCCGCAGGGCTGACGCCCACCACGGGCAGGTAAGCGTATACCGGATACGCGATCAGGAGGAAGACGACTATCCCGGATACCGCTGCTGTGAACTTCGCCTTCTTTGCCACTGCCAGCAGCGCCGTCGACAGCGCGTCGAAGATTATGAACAGCGCGAACCCGGCAAGGATGCTCGCCTGCGCTGCCATGCTAAGCTGGAACCTCCAGTCCACCCCGTACGTCGGCGAGCCGGCATAGAACGAGGCGTAGAATATGAAGAAGGCGAGGAACCACAGCCCAATCGCCAGGAGCTCCCTCCTGAACCTGAACACGAACATGCACGCCGCGCCGGCCACGGCAAGCCCGGTGTACAGCAGCGGCTGCACCACCTGCGCGCCTGCGTAGTAGTCGAACCAGAAGAGCGTGCTGGAGCATATGTTGTCCGCCAGGTTCGACAGGCCTATGTTCTGCGCGACAGGGACTAGCGTGTTGCCCGCGCAGGTGTTCTGCAGCGAGGTCCCGGCCCCGCCGTAATTGCCCGTCGTAGCCTGGGTGTAAGCGTATGATATCTCTGGCGCTATCGCCACTACGAAAAGGAGGAGCACGATCAGCACGTTCGTGTCAAGCGCGTGCTTCCTGAGCAGCCTGAGGTTCTCCCTTATGGAACCCCTCACGCTCTTGTCGTCGAGTATGAGGTACATCACCAGTATTATCGGTATGTAGATGAGCGCGAACACCTTCATGTACGAGACTAGCGCCAGCGAGAACGCGAACGCAGACAGCGTGAACACGCTCTTCCTCCTTATGAACACCGCCATGGCGAACAGCGCAACCATCGAGTACGCCAGCGTCGGTATGTCGGACGTCGTCGGCCTGGCCCATATCAGCACCATCGGCGAGAGCGCGAGCATCAGCGCCGACAGGAACGCGACCTTCGGGTTCCTGAACAGCACAGCAACAGCCAGGAAGGTGAAGAGCACCGAAACGCCACCGAGCACGAACATCGTGTTGTACGTCGCCGCCAGCTTCACCCCTGCAACCAGGAAAGCGATGGCGAGGTTGAACGACGTGCCGATGGGCTCGTGGAATATCTCGCCGACAAAGCACTGGGCAGGGCTCCCGAAGTCGCACATCCAAGCCTGGCCGCTGTTGAGCATGCTCTGCGCCCCTCCCTGGTATATCGCGTCGTCGAAGAACAGCTGCTGCGCCGGCTGCACAACGAATCCCTCGACCACGAAGAAAACAAGCAGTGCGACCGCGAGCCACAGGATGTGCCTGCGCATGAGGTTGGACTCCCTGATGGCGTGCGACACGCTCTTCCGTGCGAGCGCGAACGAGGCTATGGTGCCCACGAACGCTATCAGTATCCCGATTGTCAGAAGGTAAAGGTCTGTGCCGAACGCCATCATACCCCCGCGGCCCTGTTTGTCACGAAGAAGCCGTTGATGAACATGTACTTGGTCTTCGTCCTCTTCATCGTGTCTATAGCATCCTCGACGCTCCTGACTATCGGCTGGCCGTGGATGTTGAAGCTGGTGTTGAGCACTATGCCGAGCCCCGAGTGCTTCTTCATGCCCTTGAGCAGCTCCCTGTACTGCCTGTTCTCGTCCTCGCCGACCATCTGCGCCCTTGCTGAGCCGTCTATGTGTGTGACCGCCTTTGTCCTGGCCCTGAATTCCGGGCGCACCATGTACGCCATAGTCATGTAGCGGTCAGGCCCCCTGCTGTCGTACTCCAGTATGTGGTGCGCCTCCTCCTCCAGCATCGACGGCGCGAAGGGCTGGAACCACTCCCTCTTCTTCACCCTGATGTTGAGCCGCTCCTTCACGTCCTCCGAATCTATCGGCGCGAGTATGCTCCTGTCGCCCAGGGCCCTCGGGCCGTACTCCATGCGCCCGTTGAACCAGAATATGTAGTTGCCCGAGCTTATCAGCTCCGCCGCGTGCGATGCGAGCTCCTGCGGGCTCTCAGCCCTGTGCGCAAGGCTCCTGTCCGATGACAGCACCTTCTCGGTCTCCTCGTGGGAGAACTCGTCGCCAAGGTATGCGCTGTAATTGTAGCTCCTTGCGCCGTTGAGAAGGTAGCTTGTGTAGAGCGCGGCCCCCAGCGCTATGCCGCCGTCGCCCATGTGCGGGAAGACGTACCAGTGGCCCAGCGCCTCCAGCTCGCGTATCACCTTGTTCGCCTTTATGTTGGAGAAGATCCCGCCAGCGAACGCCACGTCCTTTATGTTGAACCTGTCTATCGAGTTGCTTGTGAACTTGCCGAGCATGTTCTCCACGACCTGCTGCGCCATGTAGGCGAACTGCTCCCTTGGCATCATCCATGCGATCCTCTGGAGCATCGTGTACTGCGCGGACGGCGAATACCTCGCCTGTATGGTGGTGCCCTCCACCTTGAAGAAGTCCCTGAGCAGGTTCTCCTTCTCGTAGTCGAACGGGTATGAGTAGTCGGCCATAGCCATAACCTTCCCCTCGTCCTCGAGCTCCCTGAACCCGAGTATGTTGGTGACCTGCTCGTAGAATATCCCTAGCGAGTGGGTCGCGGGAACGGCAACGCGCCGCTCCATCTCCTTCCCGTCGAAAGTGCTGACGCTCCCGGATAGGCCGTCGCCAAGCCCGTCGACGGTTACGACAAGCGACTTCCTGAACGGCGCTGTGAAAGCCGCAGTGGCTGCGTGCGCGGTGTGGTGGTCGACGACATGGAGCCTGTAATTGGAGAAGCCCATGTGCGCGAGGTGCCCCGATACCGAAGCGGAGCTTATCTGGTTGCACAGCGGCAGCACGCCGATGCGCGTCATGTTGTACTTGAGGTGGTGCCTGAAGCCCTCCAGCCTCGGCTTCAGCATCTTCCTGCGCCTGAACATGTAGTAGCTCTCCTTCATGTACGGGAAGACCCTCTCGAGGGTCTTCGTGAACTCGGTTGTGGTGAACGCGACGTGCCCGACGTCGCTGGGCTTTATCCCGGCGTACTTGAGCGCCGCGGCTATAGAGTGGTACGGGAAGTCTATCTCCAGCTTTCGCTTGGTGAACCTCTCCTCGTTCGCGGCGTAGACTATTTCATTCTCGTTTATCAGCGCCGCGCCTGAGTCGTGTCCGTCCCAAACCCCGAGTATGTACATGCGCTACCCTTCTTGCCCGTCGATGAACTGGCCCTGCTTCCTCTCCAGTATCTCGACCTCCACATCGTTTACGAAGTCATCGACCATGACTCCCATCTTCTGCTTGCCAGACCTGGCCCTTATGGTTATTGTATTGGCCTCCTCCTCCTTCTTGCCGACCACAACTATGTAGGGTATCTTCTGGAGCTGCGCGTCACGTATCTTGTACTGCAGCGTCTTGTCCGATATGTCGGCTTCGGCGCGCATGCCTCTCTCCCTCAGCCTCTGGACTACATTGAGCGCGTACTTGTTGGCGGGCTCCGATATCGTCACTACTATCGCCTGTACCGGAGACAGCCACGTGGGCAGCTTGCCGTTGTAGTGCTCCAGCAGTATGCCCATGAACCTCTCCAGCGAGCCCAGTATCGCCCTGTGTATGACTACGGGCGTGTGCTGCTTCCCGTCCTCCCCGGTATAGCTCAGACCAAACCTGTTCGGCAACTGGTAGTCCAGCTGTATCGTGGTCAGCTGCCATTTCCTGCCTATGGAGTCCGTAGCGTGGAAGTCTATCTTCGGGCCGTAGAACGCGCCCTCCTTCGGGTTGATCTTGTACTTGATGCCGTTCTTCTCGAGCGCGCCCTTGAGCGCCGCCTCTGCTTTCTCCCATAGTGCCTCATCGCCCATGTGGTCGTCAGGCATGGTGGAAAGCCCGGCCTCCCCCTCGAACCCGAAGACCGAGTATATGTCCTTCACAAGCCCGAGCAGCGCGTGCATCTCCTCCTGCAGCTGGTCCTCCCTTATGAATATGTGCGCATCGTCCATGGTCACCTCGCGGACCCTGAAGAGCCCGGAGAGCGCGCCGCTCAGCTCGTTCCTGTAGATGTGGTCGAAAGTGGACGCCCTCCAGGGAAGGTCCCTGTAGCTCCACTTCCTTGCCTTGTATATCAGCATGGTCGACGGGCAGTTCATGGGCTTCATGCCCATGCTCTCGCCATCGGAATCCATCATGAACATGTTGTCCTTGTAGTGGTCTATGTGGCCGCTTACGTGCCAGAGCGCTATGTTCGCCAGGGCTGGAGTGCTAGTCTCCTCGTAGCCTGCATCGCCTAGCTTATCCCTGAGGAACTCGAGCAGCGTCCTGTACAACATGTGCCCTTTCCTGTGCCAGTACACCATGCCGGGCGAAACCTCCTGCAGGCTGAACAGGTCCAGCCTCTCGCCTATCACCCTGTGGTCCGTTTCCGGCAGGCCTGCGAAGTCGCTCTTCCTGACTATCGAAAGGTCTATCTGCTGGGGCTTTACCTTCGGCTTCTTGGGCGTGTTTTTTCCCTCGTCTCCCTTCCTGTAGGTGCGCCCCTGCTCCGCGAGCGGGTGGCCCTTGACCGAAAGGCCCAGGCTCTTGTTCCACCCGAAGGGCGCCTTCTCCACCACTATGCCCCTCGAGCCGGCATCCTTGTAAAGCATGTCTATGACCTCCATGGCCTCCTTCGGCCTGGATAGCTCGCTGCTAAGGTGCGCGAACGGGAAGATCACAAGGTTCTTGCGCCCCATCCTCTCCATGAACGCCGCCGTGTCCGCCATTGCCCTCTTCGCGACAGACTCATCGTCGCCATCCTCGGCGCTGACCAGCAGCGCCACGGCGTCCTTGACCGATGAGGATCTCTTCTTCGCCTCGTCGTAGAGCTCAGCCTCCGGCTTGATCAGCTCGTACCTTATCTCGTCTACGTCAAGCTGCAGGATCCTCAAAGGAAACACCGACCTAAGCAGTATAGATTGCAGGATTAAGCTTTAATAAATAGTGAGGACGGCAATCGCTGGTTATCGCCGGCCAACGCAGTTCCTAAAAACACTAACATATTTAAATCTAGTCGGTGCATATAGACCTAACGAGGGAACCCCTCCTGTGATGAGATGAAGATATCCAACATTCTGGCACAAGGATACGACCTATTCACGAGATACGCATTTCTGCTTACGATGTTCGCCACGATGTTCGGAACGCTGGCCGTTTACGGACAGGTCACGGTTTCGGGCAGCTCGACCGTCGGCACCGGCGGCTCTACGGTGGGCCAGGGCGGAATAACAAACGTCCAGAACACCATAACCACTATATGCACAACGGTCAAGAGCGTCATATTCATACTCGGACTGGTGCTCATGATCCTCGGCGCTGCGCTTTACGCAAGCGCGCACGTGCTTCCGGCGCAGACGAAGGGAACCGTGACCGGATACGGCATGGGTATGATCATGGGTGGAATAGTCGGAGTGATAATCGCTGTTGCTGCGCCATACATCCTCCAGCAGATAGCGAACAACGGCACGCTCCCGCAGGGCAGCTGCTGAGCGTTTCTTTTCCTTCATTTATTCTCCATGGCAGGTAGCGCCAGCGCGGTCGGTATTGCCGATGGGCCACGGGAAGGGATAGGGGTAGTGCCCGTCACTGAACAGAAACGGAAACCGAGGAAGTGGTGTAGCTGCCTCCTGTGCTTGGCGTGACAACCAGCTGGAACTGGTAGGTCCCGTATGTGGAGAACGGGCCATAGCCTGCAAGGAAGGTGTACGATTGCGATGTCGCTCCTGGGATGTTCTCCCAGCTTCCGCCAGGCGCCATCACCTGCCACTGGTAGGTGGAGCTTGAGGAGTATCCGCTGGCAGACACTGTCACCGAACTCCCTGCGGCGACCTCCGATGCCGAAGCCGATATGCTGGCCTGTCCTGAACCGCTACCTGATCCGCTGCCAGAGCCACTGCCACTGCCGGACCCCTGCGGACCCACGACCGTTATGGCTACTGGGTTAGACGCCGCGACCTGGCCGCTGGCGTTGTAGATTATGTACTCGAAGTTGAAGGTTCCGATTCCAGTCCCGCCGGTAGCATAGAAAGTGTACGGCCCTACGCCAGGGGAGATCTGCTGGTACGAGCTGGTGTACGGGTTTTGGACATACCACCCCTCAGTGGTGCAGTTGTTGATGTTTATTGTGGTGTATTCCGAGAGCGTCGCGCTCTGGCCCACGCTGAGCGATGAAGCTGTCGAGCTGGCCGTTATCGATCCTCCGCTGCAGCGTTCCGCTGGGCTTACGGTGCCGCCAGTGTTGCCGCCGCCACCAGTTATAGTAGTCGTGCTGCCAGCGCTCACTATCTGCACAGTCGCCTGGTTGGAAACTATGGTCTGGCCCGAGCTGTCAGTGACAACGAACTGGAAACCATAGGCGCCTGGCGTGGTGCTGCCTGACGTAGCACCTACAGTGATCGCTCCGTTGAGGGACGAGAGCGGCTGCCAGTTGCTGCTACCCGGGAGCTGTTCGTACCATTGGAAGGTATATGGCGCCTTGCCGCCGCTCAGGCTTCCGCTCACAGATATGGTGTCGGTAGGCCCGCCAATCACGAGCGTTCCGCTCGCAGGCGTTATCGTTATCGCGCCCTGCAGCGACTGCGATCCTCCGCCCTGCTGCGGCATTGTGGTCGTACTCTGGCTGCTTCCCGGGCCCGCGAGCACGTTTATGGACTCTATGTTGGATGCCACCGTCTTCCCTGTCGCATCGGTTACCACGAACTCGAAGCTGTACAGCCCCTGCTGCGTGCTGGTCGGCGTGAATGTGAGGTTGCCGTTGCCAGAGGCGTACGTCTGCCATGTCCCTGAGTTGGGGTTCTGTATGTACCACTCGTAAGTGTATGGCGATACGCCTCCGCTCAGCTGGCCGCTCACAGTGAATGTGGCGCTGCCGCCGTACTGCACGCTCGAGGAGGTGGACGATATGGTTATCTGGCCAGCAAGGTTGGACGAGCCTGATGTAGACGGTATGGTCGTAGTGGAACCGCCTGACGTGGAGCCGCCAATGACGTTGACGAACGCGACCGTGGACGTGACCTGGTTGTCGTTCTGGTCTGTAGCTATGAGCTGGAACTTGTAGGTCCCAGACTGCGTTGCGCTGGAGGTCGCGAACTGATAGCTGTACGCGTTGTTCGCGCCGGATATCGGCCTGAAAGCGTAGTCGTTCGGCCCCTCAATGTACCACTGGAAGCTAATCGGCGGAGTGCCGCCCGATATGGTGTCGTTGGCGGTTATAGTCTGCGTGCCGCCCTGGCCAAGCGTGACGTACGACAGGTACTCTATGTTTCCGTTTGTGTCCGTCATCTTGCCTGTGTAAACGTTGATCGTGCCGGTGAGCCCCTGCCCGTTGACTCCTGCGCTCTGCTGCACTACCACTGTCACGTTTGTGGAGTTGAACACCCTTCCCGAACCGTCGGTCACAGCCGCATAGAACGTGTATGTTCCCGGGGCCTGGGACGTGGACCAGAAGGTATAGGAACCGTCCGTCTCCCCCGCCAGCGACTGGCCGTTCTCGTACCACTGGTAGTGCGTAGCACCGGAATTGTCGTTTATGAGCTGGGCGCTGAAGTACACCGGCTGCCCTGAAGTTATTATCGAGCTCTGGGGCGTTATCTGCACAGAGGGCGATGTGCCTGGTCCTGTCGTCGGGGTCGTAACAGTCACGAACGCCTCGTTGGAATCGACCTCTGCAAGGTTCGCGTCGTACGCCCTGTATTCGAATATGTAGCTTCCTGTAGGTGTGAAAGACGAAGTCGTGAAAGTGTACGAGCTTCCGCCGTTCTGTCCTGGCGCAACCTCGAACGATCCAGATCCCGGCGGCTGGTAGTACCACGCGAAGGTGTAGGGCTTGTTCCCGCCGCTTACGAACTCGTAGCCGTTGAGGACCACGGATGAACCCTGGCCCACCGAAGTGCCGATGGGCGTGACGCTTACCGAACCCTGGAACGGCGCTGTCCTGTTCACTCCCGGCCCCCCGTTAGAGGGCGTCACATCGACAGAGGCTATGTTGGAGCTGTCGTTGGCTCCTGTGCTGTCGCTCACTATGAACTTGAAGTTGTAGATTCCTGGCTTAGTGCTGGTCGAGGTCGTGAATGGCAGGTTGTTGTTCAAGTTTGAAAGGAATTGCCATGTCGTGCTGCCGGGGTTCTCGACGTACCATGACGTGGTGTAAGGCGGCTGCCCCCCTGTGACAGTGCCCTGTATGTTTATCGTGTCGCTGTTTCCCTGTATTATCGATGACAGCTGCGGACTCGCCACTATAGAGCCAACCAGCGGCGTCTGGATTGTCGGAACGATCGTGATCGTAGCAGGCGCTGAGGTAACGCTAGTCGAGCCCTTCGAGGCTATTATCTCGAAGTTGTACGTGCCCGTCTGCGAATAGTAGTTGACTCCAGTTCCGACAAAGGTGCTTGACGCTATAACTATGAAGGACGAAGAGGTCGCGCCGCCGATCAGCTGGTAAGTCGAAGATCCGGGCGGCTGCACGTACCACTGGAAATTCCATCCGTTGGAAGACCCTGCGGTTATCGGCGCTCCGCTCGCTGCGAGCGTGATGCTGCTGCCGAGCTTAAGCGTCCCAGACGGCGGGCTGACCGTCACATTGGCCGAGGAGGCCACCGAACTGACGATTTGCACGGTTGCGATATTGGATGTCAGCTGGTTGCCGTTAGCGTCTGTTACCACGAACTTGAAGCTGTAAGTGCCGAGCTGGGATGCCTGGGTGGCCGCTATGGATACGGCCCCGTTCTGAGAAGAGAGCGGAACATAGCTGTTTGCCCCGGGATTCTGGACAAACCATTCGAAAGAGAAGGGCTGCGTGCCGTTTGTGACCTGGCCGCTGAGCGATATGGTGTCCTGCTGCCCTATTGTTATTACCGGGTTCTGCGGGGTTATCGTCATCTGCCCCCCGAGCGTGCCCTGGGCGTAAACGACAGTCGCGCTGAGCGCTAGAGAGACCACCATTGCAATGGCCAACAGCAACGCTCTCCTGACGGGCGCCATCCCGTTTCCCATGATAAAATAGCCGCATAGATAATATTTATATATTGCTGTATTTTTCGTCGTATGTGCGCGCAGGCGCAACCATTATGACCGCCGTATTTTATACCTTTTGATGCAATAGTAGTCAGATACCATGGCGAACGTAGTCATGCACGCGGTCAACACCTACCTCGGCAACATAAAGCTCCTGCTGCTCTTCTCGCTGTCGTTCGTGATAGCGCTCCTCATACCGCTCTTCGCGGCCTTCCCGACGTACAACGACGTCGGCGGAACCTTCGTCAGGCTGGCTAGCCTGGGAAGCCTGAGCCTGGCAGACACTGCCGTCATAGTGGCCGCAACTCTCTTCTCGCTGCTCTTCTTCAGCTTCGCCATGGTGATGATAAACGTGGTGGTCAAGCACACGAGGACGAGCACCAAGATAAAGAGCGACGTGATAAGGAGCCTCGAGAAGTACACGGGCAAGGTCTTCCTGGCCCTCCTGCTCTACACTATAATAATAGTTCTCGCCGCCATGGCCTCCTATGCGGTTGTCCCGTCGCTGACTGGGGTGGTCACCTCAATAATAGCGCTGATCGCCTTCCCGTTCTTCCTCTACGCGCCGTCTTCCATTGTGATAGACGAGAAGCGCCTGGTGCACGCCATGCAGGCGAGCGCCAACTTCTTCGCGAAGCGCCTCGACTACACTCTGCTCTGGATTGTAGTGGTCATACTGCTCGTGAGCGTGTTCGACCTGCTCTTCATTGCGTTCGGCGGGACAGCGGCCTCAAGGTATGCGCTCCTGGTGTTCAACGGGCTCTTCATACTGCCGTTCATAGTGGTGCTGCAGAGCCAGATGTACATGAAGAAATTCCCCCTGCTCAAGCGATAATCAGGGATAAATACCTTGTCTTGGAAACTCTAGCATGCCTGTCAGGGAGGGAGCCTCGCTACTTTTAGCGGCAGTCGTGCTGCTCGCGCTCCTCTCGAACAGCGCATACGCGAATTCATCATCCCCCCAGGATGTGCAGACTGGCATATTCGCGAACGGGAGCTCACCGAACTACGGCGCGAGCACCAACATAGTCACTGTGGTGCAGAACCTGGGCCAGCAGGGCAACACGACCAGCGCATGGATCGGCGAATCGCTATCAAACGGCGCCTCTATAAAGGCGGGTTACCTTTTCCCAAACCAGACCGGCCAGTTCCCGACCGGCTGCAGCGCGCTCGGATGCACCGGGACTGTGCACCTAACCCACGGACAGGCTGCCTGGTTCTGGAGCTACCAGCCTGGGTCCGGCCAGCAGGTTTATACGAATTACGGGCCAGACGGATCCGCA
Organism: Microcaldota archaeon; assembly: GCA_028866905.1. Classification (GTDB taxonomy): domain Archaea; phylum Micrarchaeota; class Micrarchaeia; order Micrarchaeales; family Micrarchaeaceae; genus JAGWHI01. The sequence goes on along the minus strand of JAGWHI010000002.1, from coordinate 57,308 downwards.
GGCCCGGACGGCACGATTAACAGCTACGCGATAAAGGCGAACGGAAACCGCTGGAGCGTGTACTTCAACGGCGCGCAGATAGGCAGCGCAACGATCAACGCTACCAAATCCTCAGGCGGCCAGCCGGTCGCTTCAGTGGAGTACAATGGCACGAACGCCACAGGGGAACTGCTCAAGGTCGTCGAGTTCACTAACGTAAGCTATTACAACGGTACGGCCTTCGTTCCCGTAAGCAACGGAAGCGTCTACACAACCGCGCAATCGGTGCAGCAGAGCTATCCGTTCGGTGTCGGAGAGATAGGCAACAGGACGAACGGGTTCGTTGTCGGATCCAACCTCACATTTACGCAGCAGGGGGAGCCGGTCTGGTCTGGCCTATACACGACACAGAAGCAGCCCGTAGGCCCAATACCGACGCCGTACATAACCGTAACGCCGTCGAAGGGCCATGTAGGAACTGTGGCAGTAATATCTGGGGTATGGTTCCCTGCGTCTGCGATTGTTAACATAACATACGATGGCGTTGAGGCAGCAACAATACCGCAGAAGGTGGTAACCAACTCCACTTCTGATCCTTTGCCTGGCTCGTTCGTGGCTGTGTTCCCTATTCCCCAGTCAGGCTCAGGGAAGCACGAGATAGTGGCCCAAGTCGGGACATCGAACGCTACGCCGACAACGCAATCCGCTACAGCAACACCGACCCAAGGGCCCACCCCATCAGCGCCTCCGCCTTTTGCGGTAGCGTACTTCAATGTCACGCCATCGTTAACCATCAGTCCCACGTCATCGTATTGGGGCGGCAGCGTTACGATCTCCGGCAGCGGATTTTCCGCGCTTGCGACAAACATAACCCTTAAGTACGACGGCAAGCTAATCGCCAAGATACCGGTAAGCTCAGCATTCCAGAGCTCCTTCAACTATTCCCTGGCCGTCGCGAACACCACGAAGGGCGTAAACACCACGCCAGGCACGCACACGATCACGGCAAGCGACGGCGTAAATACGGAATCGGCGACCCTCACAGTGATACAGGGTATGCCCGTCAACGTTACTGGCGCGGGCATAACACAGGCGTGTAGCTTCAGCAGTTTCGGCAGGGCGGTCGGCGGAACATTCCAGATATTCCCGCAATTCTTCGGCCAATGCGTGACAAGCGCGCTGCCATTCGCATTCATAGGCCTTATGCTGTCGCTACTGTTCGTCGCTATAGCCTACATGGTGGGAGAGGTGCTGAGGGTCGAGGGGCTCAAGAACTGGTACAAGACCGAGCTCTGGGAGGCGACGAAGAGCCTCTTCGTGATAGCGATAGTGTTTTCCGTCATAGTGATACTTGGCAGTGTCGCTGTCAGCCTGGTCGGCATAACTCCGCAGCAGCCGTCAGGCCTGTATTCCAACAGCACGGTCGCCCAGTCCGCTTCCCTTGCAACGAATCTTGGCAACCTCTATGCGGCTGTCGCAAACCAGTACCTGCTGCCCCAGTCCCTGGCCGCGCAGTCGGCATTCAGCGAATCGCTAGGCATATCGCTCGCCTACTCGGCGATCAAGTCGCTGCAGATAGATGTGTATGCGGACTATCCGATATTGCCGCCCCCGTACCCCAATCTCGTGGACGTGACTTTCGGGGTCTACAAGCAATACATCTACCAAAACACTGTGCTTGACAGCGGCGATACTGGCGGCATATCATTCCTGACATCGATGCTCTCGCTTATCATAGTGCCTGTGATGCTGCTCGCCTCGATACAGCTCAGCCTGCTCCCGCTCATGGCGTTCATAGGGCTCGGAATACTGCTGCCTATCGGCATAGTGCTAAGGGCATTCCCGTTCCTCAGGCCAGTGGGCGGCACGATGATAGCGCTAGGCATAGGGATATCGATAATATACCCGACGCTGATGCTGCTCTTCAATATCCCGCTGACAAACTACGCAACTTCGTTCCTGATGCTGCAGAACCCACCGAACCCTCCGCTGCCTTGCGGAAACATACCCGTGCTCTGGCCCTTCGTATCCGGCGCGCAGGCGGTGTACAGTTATGCGGGCTCCCCGTCGTCAGGGCCGGGATGGCAGGACGGCATATCGACCATATTCGGGTCGTTCTGCGGGTACTCCGAGCAGACCAACGGCTATTACCTGCTGCCGCAGGCCGCCAGCGTGTATCCCCCGATCAACGCACTGACCAGATACTCGTTCGGGATGCTGCTTCAGTTCATCCTCTTCATCTTCGACCTGGTGATAATGGTCGTTATTATAGAATCGATTGCAAATGTGCTGGGCGGCACGATAAGGAACAAGCTGTCGCTAGGCAAGTTCAAGCTCGCGTGAAACAATGGCTGTAGACACATGTGCACTGTACGGTGGCTCAACCTACGCAAGCGGCTGGCTCGGGGTCAACTTCACAGTTATACTGGTCGGGCTGCTCACCATCGCTGCAGTCTACATGTTCAGCAGGTACCTTCCGACAAACATCAGGACCAGGTTTACCTCAATGGTGCGCGGAGAGATAATCCAGATGGTCATAAGCGGCGTCATCATCATGGTGCTCGCGCTTACGGCCTCGACAGTGTGCGGCGTATCGTCGTCGTTGAGCCAGGGGATCACTGGCCAGCAGATGTCACCGTTCCAGTTCGCTGACTACTATATAGGCAACCTCACGTTCAACACGGGAATGGGCATGCTCTCGCAGGTCTACACGGATGCGATGAGCTCAGCGCTGACGGGCCAGCTCTACTACGCCAGCGCGCAGGCGTTGCTCAACATCGCCCTTGGCGGGTACCTCAATAAGTTCAACGTAGGGACGCCGCTTTTCAAGCTGAAGTCCGGCGCGCCGGCAGGAACCGCGGTCTACGTTACCCCGTACATAGGCACCAACATAGGCGTCACCTTCGCGATACTGAGCAAGCTGTATCTGGACATCTTCTCCCCCATACTGATAGTGACAACTGGGGCCATGTTGCTGCAATACATATTAGTACCGCTGGCCCAATATACCGCATTCGTAATCATACTTCCGATAGCCATTGCGCTGAGGTCCATAGCGTTCGCTGGCGCAGGCGGCGGATTGAGGAGCGCGGCCAACTCAATGATAGCAATAGCCGTGGCGTTCTACATAGTCTATCCGCTGACCATCTCGATGGACGCGTACATAATGACATGGATGTTCAGCAGCTCCAACCCGTCGTACCAGTACCTGCACACATTCAACTTCTCGATATCGAATCTGCCGCCAACCTTCTTCCAGCAGGCGGTGTCATCCACCAGCGCGACAACAGTTACGATACCGGGATTCAGCATAAGCCCGTACGCCATTGGATTCCTTGGCAACATCCTCACGGGAAACTACTTCATCAGCAACTTCCTTACTCCGTGGGTCGGGCTAGACGACCTTACCGCTAAAATGGCGACATTCATATTTCAGGCGATCGTGCTGTTCGCGTTGAACCTCGGAATAACGATAGCGTTCGCAGTAAATCTCTCGAAAGCGCTCAATGCCGGCATAGAAGGAGCAACCCCGCTGTGGAGCGGAATATAGGTTATACGTATGACACCATCGCAGATATTACTGGCGGCCACCTCCTCCGCGCTGCCTGTGGTCTCGCCAGTGCAGACCGACATAATGCCCCTGATTATAGCGGCTCTCCTGCTCGACGCCATGATAGTGGCAGTATGGTACTTCGCTGCTACGCTGCTGCGGAACCAGGGGGCGAAGCAGGGCGCGCTGAACGAGTTCTACCAGCTGATAGGAACTGTGATACTTACTATGATTATAATCGGCGCGCTTGTGTCGTACGCATCGATATTCCAGGCGCAAGGGTCGCTTAACAAGGGCAGCCTGCTGTCGCAGTCGTCAATAATGTCACTGTGCAGCCAGATAAGCAATACCACCTACCTGCAGCTGCTCGGCAAAGCGGATTCTGTACTAAACGCCGCAGCGCCGCCCAGCACGACCCAGACGCCGCAGCAGCCGTTCCCTGGCCTGTGTGGCATAGTCGGGTATCCGCAGAGCAGCCTCACCGCAGAGATAGAGTATCCGCTCGCCGCCACTGGTGTCGTGGTCGCCAACCTGACAAACCAGTCAGTGGCAAACCTAAACAGCTATATGGTCGAGGACTCGTTCGTGGGATTCCTGTCAAGGCTGAGGCCGGCGATACAAATCTGCGTGCCAGGGTCCAACGTGGTGAGCTGTTTCCCCACCGTGAATGCAGGGCAGTCTTTGTTCTACCTCAAGTTCGACTTCAGGCCCTATTACGGCTACGACATGATATACAGTTCGATGAAGGTGATATCCTACCTCATGGACCTGTCGTTCCAGGCCAGCGTGGCGCAGCTCCTCATAATAGTGTCGTCCATATACATCTGGCCGTACCTCATCTTCGGCGGCCTGCTGCTGAGGGCGGTGTTCCTGACGCGGAAGATAGGAGGGCTCCTGATAGCTGTAGCGATAGGCATGGTGATATTTTACCCCACGGTGTTCGGGATAGAGTATCTCGCGCTCGGCCATGGTTCAGCTGCGGCGTTCTCGAGTTCGCCTAATAGCACGGCATCAGTGTACGGATTCGGAGGCCTGCTTAACGCCAGCACCAACTCAACGCTCGCCATCCCGGCAGCAAACAACACTGCGGTCTTCCCCAATAGGTCCATCTCGGCATACGTGCCGAACTTTTTCGTGCAGCCGAGCATGAAGGCGATAGGGAAGTACTACGCCTGCTGGCCTGGCGGCCCAGCCTTCGGGAACAAATTGCTTCCGCAGACAATAAGCGACGGCAACCTCGTTGAGGCAGAGTCGGAGGACATACTGTGGACCATGGTGCCGGCTCCCGACGTGATATCCTTCATATCGTTGAACGTGGGTGCGCTCGGGTTCCAGAAGGGTGCGCCAAATTTCCCGCTGCCTTACAACTGTCCGGCCGACGGCATGCTGGGCATGTTCTACGGATTCATGAGCGCCTATGGCATGATAGGCGTATCGACGTATTTCCTGCCGATAATAAATATACTGATAGTGATAGCTGCGATACTGGGCCTCTCCGGGCTGCTGGGTGGCGACACCTCCCTGGCAGGGCTATCGCGCCTTATATAGGTGAATGATGTGGCAAACGGGATCATTGGCTTCGCGGCTGCGGTCATCGCGATAGCTGCGCTTGCGGTGGTCGCCCTGCCGCAAAGCTCGTACTCACAGACCTCCCCAACAGTCTTCTCTGCCACAACGCAATCGCAGAGCCAGACTGGCGGCTCGGCATCCCTATGCAACGCGCTCTTCACCTCCAACAGGGGCTTCGCCGACGTGTCGAACCTTTTCGCGCTCAACAGCCTTATAGCGCTTGCCACTGCGCTGATCGGGGTAATGCTCGGCATAATGGCGCTGGCCTGGGCCATAGGGAGCGCATTCCATATAGACAAGCTGACGCGATTCGCAAAGGTCGAGATGGGGGAGATAGTGATAACGGCAGCGGTAGTGTACGTATTCCTTGGCACATTTTCAGCAATAAATATCATATCTGGTCCATCTGGCCTGTTCGCGCTCGGCGGCTCCTCGCTCAACGTTACGGTATTCCAATCAGACTGCAATATACTGTCCGGGGTCGCCCTCAACCCTTTCTCAAGCATAATATCCCTGATTACAGAGCAGAACTCGCTCAACATACTAAGCTCAATATACATAACGTTTAAGCCTGGCGGTGTCGGGTTCATAGTCGCCCCGCTCAGCGGCCTTTCGGCTATAGCGCAGGTGCTGTCGACAATGATCAACGTGAGCTGGGGGATTCTCGCGGCAATGCTCGCGCTATCCATGCTGCCTGCAGTATTCTACTACGTCTTCCCGTTCTTCCTGTTCGCCGGGGTGGTCTTAAGGTCTACGCCGTTCACCAGGGCCGCAGGCGGCGCGTTCATAGCGCTCTTCGCCAGCTTCTATATAGTCTTCCCGTTGCTTCTGTATTATATGCTGACACTGCCCGACATAACAGGGCTCTCAACAGCCGTGCCAACCATATGCTTCGGCTCGGCTGCGCCCGTTCCACCGCAGCAGGTCACCCTGCAGAGCATAGGCAGCAGCATAACATTCGCAAGCCCGTCCAGCTATCTGCCGACCATGGTAGATCTTTTCAAGGGTTACCAGTACACCGTGTGCTCATTCGTACTGAACGTGATAGTCCCGTCGGTATACGCCATAATAGCGGTGGTGCTCTCGCTGTTGACCGCGCTTGACTTCGTCCAATACCTGAGCCAGCTGCTCGGCGCGCCAAGCATGCAGTCCAAACATGTGCTGAGGAACGTGATATGATGCTGCAGTCTAAACTCGCAAAGGCATTGCCGGCCGCGTTCGTAATGGTGTCGCTGCTTATGCCGGTCATTTACGCTGCGGGCCCTGTGCAGACGCCGTCGATAGACACAACCTCTTGGATACCGCTGGCCACCGCGATAGTCCTCCTGGTCATAGCTATAGCGTCCATAGTGTACATGCTCTCGGGCATAACGGGTAGCGGCGCCGCCAGGAACTGGTCGCGTACGCAGATATACGAGGGGCTGCTGTCCGTGCTGCTGCTCGTAGCGTTCGGCTCCGTAGCATACATAACGATGCTAAGCCCGCAGCCTGGCTTCTCGAAGGTCGGGCTCATCCCGCCACAATGCGCGTCCGCAGGTAGCCTCAACACCCTGGCGGTGTGCGACCTAAGCAACTTCAACAGCGGCGCATACACGTCGTTTGCGCTGGTGTACATCACATCCATAGTTACTGGACTTACCCCTGGCATATGGTTCAACGTCTACCTGCCGGTGGGCAAGTCCGCACCATCAACCGCGAGCCAGGTTGGCTCCAAGTCGCCACTTGCAGGCTTCGGCCCGCCACCTGGCGACTCTATACTCAACGTCAGCTTCGGGCTCGCGAGCCTGTATCCGCAGTCCATGGAGCAGGTGACCTCCATATCCTACTCGGCGATAATAACCCTGACAATGCTGAGCCAGGTGCAATTGCTCATACTCTCGTCAAGCGTGTTCCTATTCGCGCTTTTCATAATCCTCGGCCTGCTGGCGAGGACCTTCGGCCTGACCAGGTCTTTCGGCGGAACTCTTATCGCGCTCGGCCTGGGCCTTGGGATAATCTACCCGCTACTGGTCAGCATAACGTATGGCTTCATAGATTCCAACATAACCACAATTACGCTGATCCCCCAGAACGCGCTATCGATAGTCCAGTTCGGCACGCAAGCTGGATTCACCATACTGTTGAATACGGCCGGCTGCCTTTTGCAGTCTGAAGTGGTCGCGCCCATCACGCAGTCGGCCGCGCAGTGCTCGCTCATAAACTTCGTGGATCCCAACCTGCTGACATCCCTGCTGTTCATAGCCGCAGGCTTCACCTTCATACCCTTCATAAACTTCATAATACTGGATGCGTTCATAGTGGACTTCTCCAGGGCCTTCGGCGAACGCATAGACTTTATGTCCCTCCTGACAAGCGTGATATGATGTTGTCCAAGAAAACATTTTTGCTGCTATCGCTTGCGATAATCGCGACGCTTTCCGCATCGGCTGGCGCAGCTCAGCAGAGCCAAGCGCAGCAGCAGTCCTGCAGCCAGCTCCCGCAGTCGGTCCAGCAGCAGATATCGCAGAACGAGCCATGGTACCTGCCGATAAATTCGCAAATAGCGCAGACATGGTGCGGTGACCTTCCGCTCGCGTTCACCGCTGTGATGCTCGCTTTCCTGGTCGCAGCGGCAATCTTCATGATCGGCACGGCACTCAAGAGCGACAGGATACGAAACTTCGGCATAGGCGAGATATACGAGGCAACGGCGAGCGGAATAATAGTTCTGCTCTTCCTCTACCTGTCGGCAGTGCTGTTCGGCATACTGCCTGCTGTCTTTGTCGGGCCCGTCAGCCCATATCCCTACATACTCCACCAGCTGCAATCCACAATCAACGGGACTGAGACGATGTACACTTCGCTCACCAACGTCTACATAACAGACCAATTCTACAACAACCTTGAGGTGAAGAGCCTGTATGTCAATGGGCAGGTGCTCCCAATAGTGGGCGAGGAGGGAGGGGCCACAAGCGTCGGAAGGCTCAAGCTGCTACTCCAAGTGCTTTTCATAGACCCTGCGGTGACACTGGCCGGGCTCATGACTGACGGCATCCTGGCGCTCCACGCGCAGTACTATCTCATAGTGTTCTTCGCCATCTCGGCGATACCCGTCTTCCTAGTGCCCGGCATAGTGCTCCGGGCGTTCTTCCCGACCAGGGCGCTCGGCGGAATGATGGTAGCTATAGCGATAGCCTTCTACCTAGTGACGCCATCGCTTTTCGCGATTGCATACTACTTCACCCTGCCGAGCATGCAGAGCAACCTGGCCGCGTACTCGGCTTCCCTCAACAAGTACGGCGCAGGCACAGGGGCAGAGGTAAACGCGTTGAGCCCAACCTCGCCGCTTGTGACCACGCTCGCTTCCGCCCAGCACTCCCTCAGCGCTTTCTGGCTTCTCATACTGTTCTGGCCTGCTCTGATAACGACCGTCTCGTACGCCTTCATAACCCAGCTGGCCAACGTCATAGGGGGCGCGAGCCAGATGGGCGGCAGGATCAGGTCGTTCATATGAAACTATTTAATGCTTGCCAGATGTTAGATAAGGGATGCGCATGTTAAGGGCCCAATCCGCAATGGAATACCTGATGACCTATGGCTGGGCCATAATAATAATCGCGGTCGCCCTTACTGCGCTGTACAGCATAGGCGTGTTCAACGGCAGCGCGCCTAAGACGCAGGGGGGCGCATGCAGCATAGTCAGGCCGGAAGGGCCGGGCACCAGCCAGTTCGCCCAGACCAGCGGCCTTTGCAACAACGAGGAGCCGCAGTTCGTAGCGTCTTTTACTGGCGTGAAGACGAGCAACATAACCAGCATACCACAGAACTCCTTCCCCATGGGCGACAACGCTATAAGCGTATTCGCATGGGTGCAGACCACGCAAAGCACGAACTATCCGTGGGTGTTCTCTTACGGCAATAATCCCGGCAGTTCCAGCGCCTGCACCGCCGGAACGATATGGGCCCTTGGGATCTATAGCGGGCATCCGACTGCAGAGGTATGCGGCACAACCACGTCATCTGCGAACGTCGTTAACGACGGCAAGTGGCACTTCATAGGTTTCACGTACCCGGGGAGCGGAACAACAGCGACAGTATATGTCGACGGGGCGTCCTACTCCGAGACGCTCAACGTCCGGCCGAGCGTGACGTTCTCCGGATCGGCTTCGATAGGGGCCGGATACGTCCCATCTGGTAGCTACTTCAAGGGATATGTCTCCAACATACAGCTCTACAACACCGCACTCTCGTCCAACGACGTCAGCGCGCTCTACTTCGAGGGCATAGGCGGAGCGCCGATAAACGCGCAGGCCACTGTGGGCTGGTGGCAGTTGAACGGGGGCCCCCAGGACTACAGCGGCAACATCTACAGCGGCCTGACGCAGAACGTGATATTCATCAGCACGTGGACCAGCGGATATACTGTCCCGTAGCGCCGACATCGATGGACAGGCATGCCCAAGGTTAGGTATAAATAGGTTAAATCTGAAGCGTAATCGGCGCTGGTTGTAATGGACAAGAAGATATTCGTCTTCCTGGGATTTTTCATATCCTCTGTCGTCGTCCTGATAATAGCCGGATCAGCGCCTCTGACCATATTACCGGCACCGGCAAAGCTGCTTCTGCTGCTAGTTTCGATGGCGCTTGACATCCTGGCGTTCTCATCAAGATACTACACCTACCTGCTGCTGCCGTTCATGCAGCAGAGGAGCAGCAACATAGTGCTTAGCAACGAGGACGCATACTGGCTGTCCACCGCATCAGACTCTGTGATCAGGAAGGACGGCGAGGACTACATAGCTACGGTCTACATACGCATACCCGTATACAGGTCCGCGACAGAGATGAGCGACGATGAGAAGCTCGACTTCTCCAGGCGTGTGAGCAGGCTTGTGGGCATAAGCAAGTCGCCGGCCAGGTACACCGCTGAGCTCCACATGATGAACAAGGACTACTACATCCAGCAGCTGCGCGACACGATAAGCAAGGTCGAGAACGAGGAGGTCCAGCTCGTGCAGAACAACGGGTCGCCGGGCGACATAGAGAGGGTGCGCGGCAAGCTGGCGATGTGGCACAACATACTCGACCACATAGGCGGAGTCCAGTCGTTCGAGCTGACGCACTACGCCACAGTGTCTGCGCGGGGCGCCAAGGAGTACGAGGCCGTGAGCATAGCGCAGCAGGACGCCAGGGAGCTGCTTTCGGGCATAGGCTCGACCTTCGGCGTTACGCCGAGCATAGTAACGGGCAAGGAGCTGCTCAACTACATAGAGCCGGAATACCTGATTCCGTTCTCGACTATAAGCGAGCAGATAAGCAAGAACGTCCAGGAGGAGGTGATATAACGGACGAAGAGGGAATAGTGTATCTGGCGTTCTGCGGGCTCGTGATAGTGGTGGCGCTGTCGTCGCTGGGATCGATGGGCGGCGGCGCATACAGCCTCATCGGCGCGGTCTTCATACTGGTGGCGCTCGGCGTCCTTCTCGTGATGAACTGGGCGGACTTCGTGATATTCCCGCTCGTCACCAACCTGCTGGGGGTGAGCTTCCAGCCGGCGAAGGACTACAGGATAGTCAAGACCCAGGACGCTGTAGTGAAGAACGTCAACGGGCTGTTCTACGCGACCGGATACGTAACGGCCAACGTGTTCGCGTACACGTTCAAGGCGGAGCAACAGCAGCAGGACCAGGAGCTCAAGGCTGTGCAGGCCCCCGAGACGTGGGAACGCGCCGTGATGAACATCGGCTTCCCGTTCAAGTATCATGTGCTGTCCGCAGGCCTCGACGTCCAGAAGGTGCGCGACGAGCTGGAGGGCAAGCGCTCCTTCCAGGAGTTCCAGCTGTCCAGGGCGATGCAGGCGCAGAACGTGAACGAGATGACGGTCACAGAGATACAGAGGAAGATAAACGTGCTCCAGACGAAGATAGCGCGCATAGGCGAGGGCGAGAAGCCGATAGCCACGATAATGTACTTCGAGACAACCGCTGTCGGCGTGAGCGAGAAGGCGGCGCTAGACCTGCTGAGCGCGCAGATAAAGCAGCTCGAGGTGGCGATGTCGGGCATGGACGTGCAGCTCGCGCGCATAGTCGGCAGGGAGCTCTACACGCTCTTCCAGTTCAACTTCTCGCTCCCCACGACGTACGAGGAGGCCGCAACCAACTTCGACATACAGTCGTAGCATTTATTAAATGATGAGCGCGAAATATGATATGGGGATGGGATGACGCTAGTAAGGTTCCAGCACATAATGAGCGACGAGATAGCCAGGAGGTCGTTCATATCAAGGCCTCCTGAGCCCCCGGCCGAGGTGCTGCTGTCGGACCCGTTCCAGTCGCTCTACGTCGGCACCACCAAGATATTCCACGTTCCGTTCACATGGTCCTTCCTGAACCTGACCAACCCCCACATAGCCGTTGTCGGTATAACGGGTTCCGGCAAGAGCTTCTTCGTGAAGTCGCTGATAATAAGGGCGAGCTACGTCTGGGGCACCAACGCCGTGATAATAGACTGGGCCGGGGAGTACAAGGCCTGGGTGAAGCAGAGCGGCGGCACCATAGTATCGCTCGCGAAGGGCGACTACATCAACATAATGGACCTGTCTGGCATGAAGCCGCTCGACCGCGTCAAGCAGATAATGAACTCGTTCGACATACTGACTGACATAGCGCTATACCCAGAGCAGAGGCGCCTGACAGAGGAGGCGATGGAGCAGTCGTACGTCAACTCCGGCTTCGAGCTCGCAGAGCGCTATCCTACGGAGAAGCAGGCGCCCACACTGGCCGACGTGATATCCCTGCTTGAGGAGAAGCTGCAGGAGGGGACATACGAGTACCCGGCAGAGCTCGAGAACACCATATACAGGCTCAGGCAGTTCGCGCGGGAGGGGGAGGACTACTTCGCAAGGAGGAGCACCCTGGACCTGGCAAAGCTGACGGAGTCGGGGCTCGTGGATGTCGACCTGTCAGGCCTGCCTGACGAGAGGTTCAGGGGGCTCGCGGCGCTTGTCATACTCCAGACGCTCAAGGAGCGGATGAGGAGCGAGGGGTGGAGCGAGACGAAAGGGCTGAAGGTGATGGTAGTACTGGACGAGGCGTGGAAGGTCGCGAGCGACGAGAAGAGCGACGCTATAATGATCGTGCGAGAGGGCAGGAAGTACAACTTCGGCCTTATAGTCGCATCCCAGAACCCGACGGACATAAACGAGGCGATATTCTCCAACGTGGGCACCACGTTCATGCTCAGGATAAAGTTCGAGAAGTTCCTGAACTACCTGCAGGGATCGCTCAACTTCTCTAACTTCATAAGGATGGAGATAGGCAAGTTCGGCGTGGGCCAAGCCGCTGTGGAGATGGCGTTCCAGACCGCGCTGAGGTTCCCGGAGACCTTCCTCCTTGAGAAGATCCACGGAGAGGAGCCGCTCTACGTGTACACGATAGAGCTGTCGGACGTGCTCACCCAGAGCGAGCTGTCCGCGAACATAATCCAGCGCGACTACCAGTTCGAGAAGGACGAGCTGAAGAACCGGCTGATAGAGTACAACGTCGGCGCCGATTCCATCAACCAGGTGTTCGCGGAGCTCGACGGCAGGAACAGGAGCATAAAGATGCTGGACTTCATACAGCTGATAAAGGCGAACGGCGTGCAGGTGAACAACATAGTCGGCTTCCTGAAGGGCCTGAGCATAGAGGACCAGCTGATAACCAGGATAATATCCTCAACGGGTGTCGAGACTGTCTAACCTTGGTACCTATACGATAAGCAGGATAGAGCTGCGCCGCCTGCTCACCGCGTTCGGCGTGAGCGAGAAGAGCATAAGCGCAGTGCTCGGGAACATGGAGAAGGTGCACAGGCACATGAACGTGATAAGCTTCGCCGCCATGCTGGAGAAGGGCGGGCTGAGGAGGGACAAGCTCTCCAACGTCTTCAGGAGGCTCGGCATGGACGACGTCACCATCGCGAGCGTGATCAACATGCTGGACGAGCAGCGCATAGTCGCCGAGACCGGCAGGCTTTACAAGGCCACTGTGGAGATGGAGTGATGCTATGAATGAGAATCGATGCATAATATGCGGGGAGAAGCGCAACGGCCTTCCTGTGAAGGAGGACTTCGTGATAGGCGCGATACGCTGGTTCAAGAGGAACGTTACCAGGAACGAGAGGGGCTACAGGCTGGTGGTGTGCAAGGACTGCTACAAGGAGTACCACAAGAGCCGTGCGGTCTTCGAGCGGAGGCAGATGGCCTACATAGCCCTCGGCGTCATATTCACCGCTGTGCTATTCTTCGCGTCCGGCCTGAACGTCGTGACCATACCGTTCGGCATAGCGCTAACGCTTTTCCTGTACGCCCTCCTGCTCGCCGGCAGGTACATGCCGGCCGTGGAGACGCCGCGCGCGGCTGCGCAGCCCGAGGGCCAGAAACGCTGACGAAATCGAGAGATTGCTATCAGAAAGGTATATATTAGTTGGAATACATCTGATTTCATCGGTGAGGTGTAGTGGCAGAGGAGGTACCGCAGATAGAGCCGAAGGTTGAGGAGATAAAGATCGGCGGCTCTGCGCTAGCACCTTTTGACGAGATAGCCACGAGGCTCTCCGACCTTCAGATGTTCAGGGTGAAGGCTGAGCCGGACCGTACAGTCGTGGCAAGGATAGAGAGCCACGACATACAGAACAGGCCCTTCCTCTTCTTCATATACGAGTTCGCAAAGGACGGCGTGACAGTGAAGTATTCGATAGGCCCGGACACGAGCGTGAGGATGCGCCGCCTGTTCGTGCTGAAGAACCTGTTCGGGATCCTATCGCTGCTCAGCGACCTCTACAAGGTTGACGACACGAACATATTCCAGACCGCGGATTCCGTAATCGACGACCTGCTCGGCTCGATATCACAGAGCTACAGCACGCTGTTCAACAACTACGACTCGCTGTTCAACGAGTACCGCGAGATAAAGCGCATGAACCTGGAGCTCTCCGCATCGAACAAGAACCTCTCGGTGCAGGCGGAGCAGCTGAACACCGAGAACAAGGAGCTGAACGAGCGCCTGAAGGAGCTCGAGACCTACTCCGACGAGTCGCTGATGGTGATGATACAGGAATGGCTGGAGTCGCACGACAGCTCGATAGACGTGATAGAGTTCGCCAAGGCGTACAAGCTCAACGCCCCAAGGGTGGAGCAGATGCTCAACAAGATGACCGCGCTCGGCTACATCGAGCTCAAGAGCTAGTGTTCGCATGCGCTACACCGCGAGGATCAACAAGAGGATCAAGTACGTGAAGGTCTACGCGATAACGAAGAGGGTAGGCCAGAGGGAGAACCTGCTAACAAGGCTGTTCGTGAAGCTGCTCACCAAGCCATCAGGGCCCTCGGAGCCGCAGGTTGGTGGTGGAGCGGCATGAAGGTCGGCAGGTTCAGGCTGAGCGGCAGGCAGGAGCTCTTCATAGCGATAATCGCTGCGGTCGTCATAGTCTGCGTCGGGCTGTTCGCCTACGTGGCGCACGAGATATCCGTTATCGGCGCGCAGGCCCAGAACCAGACCCCGCAGGCAGGAGGGCCGCCATCGATAGGCGCGATAATGGCTGGCCAGGACCTGCTCTCGTACAACAACGGCGCGGACATGGCGCCGTACGCTCTGGTGGACTACACCTACAAGAACGCGAGCAGCATAGGCTTCAACGGCACCATCTTCAAGGTGCGGCCGCCCGGCAAGGTATACCTGCTCTATTACGGCAACCAGTGCTACTCGTGCGGCCAGATAAACGAGGTGGTGTCGAACCTTACGACGTACCTCAACGCCTACGGCTTCGTGAACTCAACGTACGACGTTGTCACTGTGGACCCGGGCAATCTCACCAGGATAACGAACGACTCGGTGCTCATAGTGCTCAACGGCGTGCTGCCGAGGTACATGCTCAATCCCGTAAACTCCACGGAGCTCAGCGGATACCACGGCAACCAGACGATGCTCGCATACCTCCTCTCCAAGTCCACAAGCGTATTCTACGTAGGCCAGAACTTCTCCAGGGTGCTGCTTCCTGGCTCGATAGTGATACCGGCGGGCGGCATACCGGGATACCTGGCTACGGTGCCCCTGCTCTATAACCAGAGCCCTGTGTACTACAACAACCAGGCCACGTTCCAGTTCGTCAACGGCAGCACATACGGCCCGATAGCGTACATAAAGGCTGGCAACGGCTACATCGCCTCGTTCTCCAACTACCTTGGGAGCTGGAAGTCCCCGGCAGAGGCCGGCGCTGACATAGCCAGGGCGGTTTCCGGGCTTGTCTGGCTGCCAAGGGCGGCGAGCGGATCCTCTACCGTGCAGACCAAGGGCTACGCGAGCGGGGGCGCGCCATACGGCGTGATAATGGACGGCATACCACTGGCGTACAACTATTCCAACGAGCTTGCGCTTAACGGCTACTACGGCCGCATAGTAGTCTCGACAAAGAGCCAGGTGGGCAGGACGCTGTACTACGACTACAAGGACATCCGGTACACGCCAGCCGCAGCGCCGAACGGCACGATGGCCATGCAGTCCAACGTAACGCCAAACGTGCCGGCGCAGCTGTCCATGGAGGTGTTCACCGGGTCTAAGGGGCTCGTCGAGGTGGCGCCGCACCTGACTGTATACGACCAGAACATGAGCCCGAAGCAGTCGATATACGTCTCGAACTTCAACGCGTCCGGCAACTTCACTTTCTTCAAGAACGTCCAGTTCGCCCTCGGCCAGGGCAGGTACATAGTCAAGCTCCAGGCGTTCAACAACTCCGAGTTCGCCGCCTCGACCTTCACGGTGCCGAACGTCAGCGTCTACCTAAAGTACGCCAACTACTCGTCCGGCAGCTTCCTGTTCGGAATCAGCTCTGCGGGCCAGCAGCTCAACGGGATAAACTACACCATAAAGCTCAACGGCCTCTACGGGCAGTCGGGCACTTTCTACAACGGCACGATAAACTACACGCTGCCGAAGGGCGCGCCGGTAGTGTACGGCAACGCGACCTTCGAGATCCTGATGCTGTCCAACGACTACAGGTACATAGCCTCGAACCCGCCCACAGTGATACACATAGACAAGGAGTACATAGAGATAGCGATAGTGCTTGCGGTGGTGATAATGCTGGTCACCCTTGTCAAGAGCCCGACCCGCGACGAGTTCTACATAGACGTGCCGAACCTGCCGGAGCAGAAGAGCATACCGATAAAGATGAAGCTCGACACCGTCCTCGGCGTCTTCGACAAGCAGAACCTATACTTCCACTGGAAGTACATGCCCCTGACCAGCGACGAGGTCCGCGTTGCTATAGCCAACAACATAAGGTACAACAGCATGCCGGTCAGCCTGACACTGAACAACGTCGAGATGATGCTGGACCAGATGGCCGGCGCGGGCCATCTGCTCATGGTTGACGGGCTGTACGCGCCGAAGTCGTGGGAGCAGCAGAGCGGTCACGACGCCGCGTACCTCGCGACATTCAAGAAGCTCAGGGTCTATTTCGTTACACACGCGTACGTCTTCACAGAGCTGGACTCGAGCAGCCTTGCAGACATAGTGGCTACCTTCCACGGCGAGCGCGCATACATAGTCATACACTCGAAGACCAGCAAGTTCAAGCGCATGCCGGTCTATCAGGACGCAACCACCTACCTCGCGTTCCTCAACGCAGAGGAGATGGACGAGTTCCGCGAGTCCCTTTACAGGAGGCACAGCAAGGTAGCCGAGGAGCTGAAGCTCAACCTCTCGTCAGGCTCGCTGAAGCTCATCGACGCGGACGACGCCGGCAAGGGAATAGGCTGATCAGCGCCTCCTGCGCGCCGCCCTGCCCGGCCGCCCCCTGGGTATGCTCGCCTCGAACTCCTCCATGAAGGCCTTTGTGGAGTTGGACAGCATCGTTATCCCAACTGCGCCGAACGTCACTATGAGCGTCAGTATGCTGATGAACAGGCTGAATGCGCCGAGGTCGGCGTACGGGCTGCTGTTGTAGGTGCTGAACAGGCTTATCCCGAATACCGCCCAGAGCACTGCAGCGCCGACGGCTATCTCATGGTAGTAGTGCTTGAATATGGCGGCCACGGATATGTACGATATCCACAGTATGCCGCCGAAGCTGAACATAAGGGTAAGCGGCTCCAGGTAGCTCGAGAAGTAGAAAGCCGGGACCATGAAGGCCAGCGCGCTGAAAGCCAGGACTGCGACCCACGCGCCCATGTGCCTGTAGTGGTGCCTGTGCTCCTCCTCGTCCATGTACCTGACAGACGAGATGTGCGCCTGCACGAAGTTGACTATGAGCACCAGTATGGTGAGCGCGGTGAGCACAACCCAGAATATCGCCTGGACCGGGTAGTTCACTATGTTGAACGCCTGGAGCATGGAGCTGAAGGTTATACCTATCGCGAGCGCGAGCGCGAACGTGACCATAGCTACGCCCAGGGCGCGCCGGTACGAGAACGCCCAGTACCTCTTTACGTGCTCCCTGGCGTATTTCACCGAACCACTGCACAATCTGTTCACAGAGGGTTAATATCTCTTTCGTTGCCCTCTCCCTTCCGCTAAATGCGTTTTTGGCGAGGAGAAACCCGCGCATTATAAAATAAATTATATGCTTATTTAAGCCGGCCGGCTGTGCCCTCCGACGACAAAAACAACCGCGACTCCGACAGTAGCCAAAGGTGGATATCTCCTTTTAAAAGCTACCTGCCCTTCTTAATATCGTGATTTACATGGCAAAGAAATCAGCAAATTGGGGGACCTTCCTTCTGACATTCATAGGAAGCCTCTTCTACCTGTACGCAGTCTACTGGGCGTACTCCCACTGGGGGTCGTTATGGTGGAGCACCGGACCGGTCAGCGGAACCGCTGGCGCTGCTGTAGCGCCGTTGCTGTTCGGACTGGCCACGATCGCAGCGATAGGACTCTTCATAATGAGCTTCGCCGGAATAAACATGGGCGGAGAGAAGATGAACATGATGAAGAGGAAGGCTACGATGGGCGGAGCGGTAACGCTGCTCGCTCTCGGCATAGGCGGAGGATCGACGGCTTTCGGAATAGTCGTGATCGGCTTCATCCTGTCGATAATCGGCGCGAACATGGAATAGACGCATAGCGTCTTTCCTTTTTCTTTTTCTTTACCTTTCTTTTCCTTCCAATCTTATGCGGTAGAGCGATAGCCTTAAATTCCTTGAAGCGATAACCCATTACCAATGGGCAGGCAGAAGTCCACCATTGCAGACTCCGCAGGCAGGCAGGCCGAAAAGGTACAGGCGCTGTGCGGGCTTATTTTCAACAACGAGCGCGGCAAGGCGACGAGCCTTGCGGCTGAGCTTGACGGTGCCTATGGCCTGTCCGGAAATACCGCAAAACGCGACGAAAAAAAGAACTACGAGCTGCGGGTGCAGATAGCGGACCGGCTCCTTGGATCCCGCCTCGCAGACGACCTTTCTACCAAGATATTCACAATAGGCACTGTGGTCTCGAACATCTTCTATTTCAATGACATGGGCCTAATAGGCATCTCCCGCGATGGGCTGGATGTCCCTGATAAGATAAAGGTCTACATGCTGGTCGGGGATCCCGATAGGAAGGAGAGGCTGCGCTCGGCGATCACGGGCCTGGGCTTAGGCATGGACTACATACGGGACAGGCCGACTGCGATATGCTGGCCCGGAAACGCACCCGATTTCCTAGGGCTGGTGAAGAGGAAGGCGGACAGCGCAGGGGTAAAGCTGCGGTTCTATTCCGCTGCGCAAGAGGAGCTGAGGAACAACCCAGGCAGCAGGATGAGCCTATCGAAGCTGCACACGATGTACCACGAAAGGGACCACGCGGCGATCATAAGGTATGCCGGCTCTTTCGGGATAAAGCTAACAAGGGACGAGATCGATTCCGTTTACATCCAGAGAAAGCCAAGGACCGCGGATATCGACCGGAACAGCCGCTCGTATGCCGAAAACCTCAACCTCCAACTGAGGGAGAAATCCGAGGCCGTCATAGGCCACCTGCTGAAGAGGGAATGGCCCAAGGCAGCAAAGCTGGCCGAGGAGCTCGACACGCTTATGCTGCACCACCGCCGTTCCGAGCACACTATGGAATGGGACCGCATAAGGGAGCATATCATAAGCTCAGCAGCAAGCAACGTAGAAGTGTCGCCAAAGGGTACAAGCCTGGGGATCATAGTCTCCAATATGGAGCTGCTGGTGTCCTACGGCATAGTCGACCTCAGGTCGGAGCCGAAGAACGGCGACGCTGCGAAGAGGATATCCAGCGTGCACCTTTCCGACAACCCGGTTTCCAAGCGCCTCCTCGTGGAGTGCCTGGGCAGGGTCGCAGGCATGGGCCGCGACGATTTCAGGGCGAATCCCGGCGCCCTTGGCAACCCGACACCGCTCCTCTGCGCCCTGCTGTTCATAGAGGAAAAGGCCAGGCAGCAGGGCAAACCGCTAAGGTTCTACGACAGCAAGGTGTTAGGCATGAACCTAAGGGTTGACCAGCACGTAAAGCTGAGCCTGAGCACCATACATTCCAACTCGGCGCAGACGAAGAGCATCGGGCTTGTGGACTACCTGCAGGGCTACGGGATAAAGTGCTCAGAACAGGAGTACGAGGCTTTCAAGCGGGATCTCCTCGCGAGGATGGGGATAAAGTCGAAGCTGGTGAAGAAGAGGGAGGGATAGCCAATGCAGAAGAACGCACCGCAGAAATCCCAGGACGAAGAGGCATACATCAACAGCGTCAAGCGGAAGGCCGATTCCCTGGTCAAATCGATACTCTCTAACGACGAGAAATCATCGCTCTCCCTGGCTAGGGAGCTGGACGAAATGATGTGGGGCCTAAAGGGGATGTCAAAGCTGTTCAGGGACCATGAATTAAAGTCAGAGATAAAGGACGGTGTGATATCGGCAGTGCTGTCCGAGAACGTTACCAGCCTATCTGACAGCACCATCTCCCTGTCGTTGGCCGTAGAAAACATCTTCGCGCTGCAGAAGATGGGGGTGATCAGTTTCACCGGCGGCACCGTCAGCGGAAATGTGGCGAGGATAACCATGTCGATGCTAGCCAAGTCCCCGGATGAAAAGTTCGAGCTTGCGGCAGCGTTCAAGGAGCTAGGCATCCCAAACCAGCTGCTTGCGGATAACCCTTCATTCTTTGTCAACAATACCAAAAGGCTTGCGGACGGCCTTAGGGCCATAAAGCCCGTCATGGATCGGCAGGGCGTTAAGATAAACTTCGTAGATAACAGGGAGAGACTCGCCAACCCTGGGGGTGGGGTGTCCCTGCAGAAGCTCAGGGCCACGCTCGAATCGCAGGATGCAAATAAGATCGAAAGCTTCCTCAGGGGGCACGGCATAAAGCCTAGCAGGGCGGAGCTGGAGACAATCGTCAGGTCTATAGTCCCAAAAAGGGTAAAGCAGGAAGATATCTCCGACGAGCAAAGGGTCGGCGAGATCATAGTCGGCGTGAACGCAAAGGCAAAGGAGCTGACCGGCCTGATCCTTGAAAAAAAGTGGGATGAGGCGGAGCGGTCAGCTGCAGATCTCGAAGGCCTCCTATCCCATGTCAAAACGACAAGAGGGGAGTTCATATCCACCACCGAGGAGACAGAGATGAAATTGCGCCTTTTGGAGTCCGTGGTGAAGGGCACCGACGGATGCGCAGCATACGACTTCTCTTTCAAGAGGTTCGTCAGCGCAGTAAGGCTGTTCAGCGAGTACGGCCTTATAACGCTGATGTCGGATCCTGGAGAGCCCCAAACCAAAAAGCCCATATCCCTATACACGTTGCTCTCTGATCCCGGAATGGTAAAGGCGCTCCTTCTGCATTTGGAGGACAAGCTCGGATTCGGCAGGCAGGAGATAATCGCCCACCCATACCTGCTGGGAAGGCCGAAGATGCTGCTTGCCGCACTCGAATTCATAGACAGAATGGCAAAAGATGCGGGCATCAAAGCCAGGTTCTACAGTCCCGATTTCCGCAACAACAAGGACGTAATGGCCCATTCGAGACTGAGCATCTATTCGATCAAGAGGCTTGCTATGAAGCCGGACAAATCCCAATTCATATCCTACATAAACAGATTCGGCCTCAACTCCACCGCGGCGGAATTCAAAGAATTTTGCTCCGTCCGCTATGGCATGAACGGGGACCCTCACAAGGAATAATAACCCGAACGTTCAGAATCAGTAACTGATGCAGATGGACCTGTTCACGATCAGGATAGCGAGCGTAGTCGTCGTGGCGCTAATCTACATGCTCTTCGACATCTTCAACAAGAGGAACGTGCCATCGTTGTTCGCTTACGCCACGTTGGCGTACGGACTTCTCCTCACCGTGGCATACCTCGACGTGATGCAGATAGCCGTAAGCCTGCTCATAGCCGTGGTAGTGCTGTCGTTGGGGTACGTCGTGTACAAGATAGGCCAGATAGGCGAGGGCGACATAATAGAGCTAGGGGCGCTTTCGCTGATGCTCCCGATACAGATACAGCCCATCCTTGGCGGTACGTTCAGCCAGTTCGGCATGCCGTTCGTGGTGTCGGTCCTGATAGGGACCGGCATAGCCGCGCTCGTGATACTCCCGATATATTACCTCCCGAAGGCAGCAATGCAGTCAAGGCGCGCAATGATGAAGTCGATAGGCGCTCCCACCGCCTTCAAGGCGCTGCTAATAACTACGGCATACCTCGCGCTGATGGCGTTCCTAATGACCTTCGTCGGCGCCAACCCGTATGCCGTGGTGCTGCTGGCGCTGATGCTAATAGGGTCGGTCACCACGGTGCTCTTCGAGAAGCCGATAACAAGGGTGATGGTCGACTACGTCAACGTAGACAAGTTCGACGAGGGCGACATAATAGCCTTCAACCTTATGGAGCAGAAGGCTATAGACCAGATAAAGCGGAAGGTCAGGATATTCGACAGGCTGGTCACTCCCGAGCTGATAAGCGAGATGAGAAGCAAGAACGTGCGCGCCAAGCTGCCGGTCTACAAGCAGGCGATGCCGCTCGCGCTCCCGATATTCATAGGGGCGGTGGCATCGCTGCTCTTCGGCAACGTGCTGCTCTACATACTGCCGCTCTGAACTCAAAGGCCCGCGTATATCTCCCTTCTATGTCCCATGTCGAGCACCATTATCACTTTGTTCTTATCATCCAAGTCTATTATAACTCTGTAATCTCCTGCCCTAAGAACAAGATGCCTGACCCCTGTAAGCCCTTTTGTGAATGGTCTTGGATCCTCTTTGGCTTTAGAGAGACGTTTTGCTATCTGGATTTGGGCATCTCTGCTAAGGTCATAAAATCTCCTCTCCGCCAATTCCGAGAAGATTATTTGATAGCTCATCTAAGCCCTGCCTTCCTCTTTACCTCCTCAAAAGTCACATACTTTCCCGCCCTAATCTCACCCAGCGACTGGTTTATGTTCTTTATCGTACTTCTTGAGAGCCTACCATTCCTATGATCCTCAGATAACAACCGCTCTATTATCGCATTATAGCTCTCCCTAGGGTAGAGTTTCCTTGCATCCAATGCCCTCTTCACGCCCTTCCGTATCTGGATAGTTGTTTCCCGAGTTTCCATAATATGCTATAAGTACTTATAAGTATTTATAACCTATGGCGACTACCTGCTGAGCCTCCTGAACCTTTCGTTTGCCTTCTTCCAGTCTATGTTGGAGACGAGCGCCTTGAGGTAGCCTGCCCTGTCCGGCCCGTACTTGTGGTAGTACGCGTGCTCGAAGCTGTCCACCGCTATTATCGGTGCGGACCCCACGACGCCGCCCTGGTTGTGCGCGTCATACTGGAAATTCCTGAGCTTCCCGTCCGACAGCAGGTCCAGCGACAGCACCGCCCATCCCTTGCCCGTCTTGCCCGTTGCCACGAAGTCGTCGATCCATGCCTGCACCGATCCGAAGTCCTCGTTTATCTTCCTGATTATCTCCATGCCATCCTCGTACTTGCCGTCCCCGCCCATGGTGTCCCAGTAGGCCTCGTGGAGTATCTGGCCGTTGGCGTTCCACGTCTCCTCGCTCTTCAGCGACCTGAACGCGCTGTAGTTCATGTTCGCCTTTGTCCTGTCCACGGTCTGTAGCGCGACCTCGACCTCGTTCCTCTTGTTGACGTACCCTGCGTAGTGCGTGTCGTGGTGCCACTTGTACGTCTCCTCGTCCATTACCTCCTTTACCTTGTCGTACGAAACCGGCATGGCCTTTACAGCGTGCTTTCCCTCGGAGTTGCTCATTACATCACCAATGGAAAATCCCATACAAAAGCTATAAAACCATTCTATGGCTATGTTATAGAAGTGTCCACAGCCTAGCGACGGATGGTTCCTTGGTAGACAGCAAAAAGATAGAGTCTAAATGGCAGAAGGCCTGGGCCGAAGCGAAGATCTTCGAGCTCGAGCCCAGCGACAAGCCGGGCGTACTTGTGACCGCAGCGTTCCCGTACGTGAACACCCCGCAGCACATAGGCCACCTGCGCACGTACGGCATAGCCGACGCGTACGCTAGATACCTCAGGATGCGGGGGAAGAACGCGCTGTTCGCGATGGGCTTCCACGCTACGGGCACCCCGATAATAGGGATCGCCAAGAGGATAGCCAACAAGGACAGGAGCCTGATCGAGGAACTGAGGACATTCCACATACCGGAGTCTGACATGGCGAAGATGACCGAGCCTTCGTTCATTGCGGACTACTTCACCAACGAGATAGAGGTGGGGATGAAGAGGTCCGGCCTCAGCGTGGACTGGCGCAGGAAGTTCGTTTCAACAGAGCCGCTCTACAGCAAGATGGTGGAGTGGCAGTTCGAGAGGCTCAAGGAGCTGGGTTACCTCGTTCAGGGAAGGCACCCCGTGGGGTGGTGCCCCAACGAGAACAACGCAGTGGGCCAGCACGACACGAAGGGCGACGTCCAGCCAGAGATAGAGCAGCTGACCATGGTGCTGTTCAAGGACACCGCATCGGACTCATACTTCGGCTGCTCGACATACAGGCCGGAGACCATCTACGGGGTCACAAACATATTCGTCAACGAGAGCGCCGATTACGTTGTCGCGAAGATCGGGGACAGGCGGCTGTACCTCGCGAAGCAATCTGCCGAACTGATGAAATACCAGTTCGAGCTCACGATAGAGGGCAGCATAACCGCGAAGGAGCTCCTGAGCAAGTCCGCCAAGAGCCCGATAGACGGCAGCGAGATACCTGTGCTGCCCGGATACTTCGTGAAGCCGGACGTTGGCACCGGCGTGGTGATGAGCGTGCCGTCGCACGCGCCGTTCGACTACGTGGCGCTGAAGAGGCTTGAGAATTCTGGCTATCCGCTCCCAAAGATGGAGTTCAGGAAGCTCATAGAGATAGAGAAGGCGGGCGGCAAGGGCGTTGGGCTTTCCGTTGACGAGTCCGCCAGGAAGGGCAGCGTGGCCCACCCGGAAGTGCCGGCGCTCGCATACCTGGAGCTCTTCGGGACGAACGCCGAGTCGACCGACGACGCGATAGAGTTCGCGACCAAGGCGGCGTACAGGGAGGAATCGAGATGGGGCGTCATGCTTGTAGGCAAGTACAAGGGGAAGGGCGAGCCCGAGGCCAGGGACCTGATAAAGGCAGACCTGATCTCATCGGGCGACGCCATCGCCCTGTATGTCCTGGCGAACCCGGCCCCTGTGATATGCAGGTGCGGCACACGCGCCGTGGTGCGCATAGTAGACAACCAGTGGTTCATCAACTACGGCGACAAGGGGTGGAAGGAGAAGGCGAAGGCGCACCTCAAGTCCATGAAGATATACCCTGAGAAGCTGCGCAAGACCTACGAGAACGCGATGGACTGGATAGAGATGCGCGCAGCCGAGAGGGCACAGGGGCTTGGCACGAGGTTCCCGTTCAACAGGGACCACATAATAGAGCCGCTGTCGGATTCCACGATATACATGAGCCTGTACTCTTTCATACACATACTCAGGTCTAACGGGGTGCAGCCGGATTCGCTGAAGCGCGAGTTCTTCGATTACGTATACATCGGCAAGGGCACTCCGGACACGGTCGAGAAGGCCACGGGCATAAGCTCCATGGTCGTGAAGAGATGCAGGGATTCGCTGCTCTACTGGTACGGCGAGAACTCGAACCATTCGGGGCCCGACCTTGTCACCAACCACCTGATTATGTACATATTCAACCACGTAGCCCTGCTCGAGCCCGACGTGTGGCCCAAGCAGATAGTCACCAACGGGTTCGTAAACTACGAGGGCCAGAAGATGAGCAAGAGCCTGGGCAACATAATACCCCTGATGGACGGGCTGGACAGGTTCGGCGCAGACCCGATGCGCATGCTAGAGATATCCGGCGTCGACCTGGACACGGAAACCGAGTTCAGCAACGACGCGATAAACGGGATAATCTCGAGGATAGACTTCCTATACAAGACAGTGGCGTCGCTCGACTCGATGGGCGGAAACGCGCTGAAGAGCGTGGATTACTGGCTGTACTCCAAGCTCAACTCAAAGATCGAGATGGTGTCCCAGGCCATGGAGGCGCTCAGCCTCAAGACCGCCTACAAGGAGGCGTTCTACAACACGGTATCGGAGCTAAAGCAGTATTCCGAGATGGGCGGAACGAACCAGATCGCGGTCAGGGATTTCATGGAGGCGGTGTCGCTCATGGTGGCCCCGGTCATGCCCCACATGGCCGAGGAATTCTGGGAGATGCTCGGCAAGCAGCGCTTCATAGCCAAGGAGCAGTGGCCGGCCTTCGACAGGGATATGGTCAACCCGGCGATAGAGTTCATGGTGGACATGGCGTCGGGTCTCGTGTCGGACACTGCCAACATCGTAGAGCTCTCCTCCAAGATAGACGCCAACAGGGGCAGGAAGCCGAAGCTCGTCAAGGTGATAGTAGCCAACGACTGGAAGCACAAGGCCTACAGGGCGCTGGCCGACAAGAGGAAGATATCCGACGTCATGCAGATGAAGTTCGACGGCGTGGACCAGCAGTCGCTCTCAAAGTTCCTGGCCCCGTTCGCTAAGAGGATCAACTCTATAGTCCAGATACCAGACATCGGCACCGAGTCCGCGGTGAACATGCTGGGCGAAATGAGGGGTTACATTGAGAAGCGCGTGGGGTTCCCCGTAGCGATCGAGATAGAGAGCGCCTCCAAGTCCGCGAGGGCTGGCAGGGCGATGCCGGACAAGCCGAGCATAGACATAGAGTGGGGCTGATGGACAGGGGAATATCCGGCTACGACACCTTCATCTTCGACTGGGACGGCACGCTCAACAGCATGCGATGGCTGATGTCCCTTGGCGAGGTGGCGAAGCAGATAAAATACAGGCTCGTGGGGCGCCCTAACCATTACGACGGGCTGCCTTCTGCGAAGAGCGCCAGCCTCAGGCGCATGGTGTTCGCCACGGAGAGCGCTGAGGCCATCCCTACCGTTGTCGCAGACGCGCTGTTCTTCCTGATCAGCAAGCCAAAGATGCACAACGACGCCCTGGCAATCCTGAAGCTTCTGAAGAAGAGGGGAAAGAGGGTCTGCCTCTTCACCAACGGCAGCCGGTGGCGCGTGATACGGGAGCTAAAGATACTCGGCATATACGAATACTTCGACTTCGTAATGAGCTCCAGGGACGTCAAGGTCCTCAAGCCGGACCCGCGCGGGCTTATCTCGCTGATGGCCGCGATAAAGGCGGACAAGCGGAAGACCGTGTACGTCGGCGATATGGTCACCGACATAATCACGGCAGACCTAGCGAAGATAGACTCGTGCGCAATCGCCGACGGGTTCGATTCGTTCGCTAAGCTCAGGGCCTCGAAGCCAACGCACATATTCAGGAGCATGGAGGACATGTACAAAAGCCTGACGAAGTAGGGCTCTGCTGTTTATAATGTTTTGCGTGCATAATTAGGTGTAAGAGCATGCCATCATTCGACGATTCGGAGGTCGTGCTTGTCGACGAGAACGACCGCCAGGTCGGCGTAGCTGGCAAGCTTGCCGCGCACCAGAACGGCGCAAGGCTGCACCGCGCCTTCTCCGTCTGCCTTTTCAACTCGAAGGGGGAGATGCTGCTGCAGCAGCGCACCATGACCAAGTACCACTCGAAGGGCAAGTGGAGCAACACGTGCTGCTCGCACCCGACGCCGAGCGAATCGATCATAGAGGCCTCGCACAGGAGGCTGAGGGAGGAGCTGGGGATAGACGTCCCGAAGCTGGAGGATATCTTCAGCTTCATATACCGGGTCGACGTTGGCGACGGCCTGACGGAGCACGAGTACGACCACGTGGTGTTCGGCAGGTTCGACGGCCTCCCGAAGCCCAACCCGGAGGAGGTCATGGACTACAAGTGGATGAAGTCAGAGGACCTAAGGGACGACATAAAGGCGCACCCGGACAGGTACACGGGCTGGCTGAGGATCGCGATAGACAGGATAATCGCGGAGCAGAGGAAGTCGCATTACTGATCGGCGATCCCATGGCTGACGCGGAAGAGCCGCTTGAGATATTCAACGACAATTTCGAGAGCATAGGCGTAGCCCCGAGGTCCGAGGCCCACAGGAAGGGCCTGTGGCACAAGACCTTCCATTGCTGGATAGCCGGCAGGGAAGGCGATAAGCGGTATCTAGTGCTGCAGCTGCGCGGTCCAGAAAAGGAGTGGTTCCCCAACATGCTCGACATAACCGCCGGAGGGCACATACTTGCCGGGGAGACGGACGAGGAAAGCACAAGGGAGCTCGACGAGGAGATGGGTGTGAAGGCGAAGCTCAGCGACCTCGTTCCGCTCGGCGTAAGGGTGGAGCCCACGATAAGCGGCAACCTTATCAACAGGGAGTTCTGCATGGTCTACCTGCTCGAGCTGAGCAAGCCGATAGAGGATTACGACTTCCAGGTGGAAGAGGTGTCGGGGGTGTTCAAGGTGTATCTCAACGACGGCATAGCGCTGCTGACCGGCAAGGCCAGCGATATACGCGCCGATGGCGTAATAGTGGAGAACGGAGAAAGGAAAAGGGTAACAAAAACCTTCACGACGGGCGACTTCATCAAGACCGCTGACAATTACTACCTGAAGATGTTCATTCTGGCCGACAGGTACTTCAACGGCGAAGACAGGGGCCGTCTGCTCGTATAGCTATTCCTCCTCTTCCTCCGCATCCTCTTTGGTTTCGCCTGGGCCCTCTTCCGCCTCCTCCTCCTCGGTCGCCTTAGGGAAGTGCTCAGCGACGAGCTTCGTCAGCTTCTTCTCAACCTTCTCCTCGCTCTCACCGGTGAGGTCGGCTATGTCGGATGATAGCTGCTTCGTGTACCTCATTATCGTGTTGTACCTGTTCGCCTCGTGGTGTATCCTCTCCTTGTTCGCTATGTAGCGCTGTATTCCCCTGGCCGCGTCCATGACGGCAAGCTTCACCTCCTCGATTATCTCGGCCTCCTGGGCTATGGACTCCTTGCCTACGCCGGAATAGGGTATGTGCACCGACGACACGTTCACCATTATGCTTATCGGCTGGGAATCGAGGTCTATGTTGTACCTCCTCCACTGTATGTCGCGCACAGCAGCGGTTATCGCGCAGTTGCCGCTGTCGAAAAGCAGCGGAACCTTGTTCGCGAACCTGAGTATATTGCCGGCGTATCCAGTTTCCCCGTTCTCGTCCTTCCTTCCGGAGTTGCCCCCGAACGCGACAGCGGCCTCGACCACGAACGGCACCCCGCCCCTGAACACCTTCGGCTTCCTCTCCACAACGCTCATGTGCTCCGGGTTGAGTATGTTCCTCAGCGCAACCTCTATCTGCTTCTCCCCTACGGGTATTATCGCGATGGCCTCGGGCGCTATCCACTTTATCTGCTTGAACGCCTCTATCATCTTCTCCGCGTCGGACCAGCTCATCTCCTTCGGGTCCTTGTCGAGGTCCACGTCCCTGAGCACCTCCTTCAGCTCCGCCACCTTGCCCTGCGTGGTCCTGGCGAACGTCTCTATCAGGAAGCTGGATATCTTCCTGCTCTCGCTGTGGTGCGCGAACTCCAGGAGGTCGTTGACCGTAAGCCCCAGCGGGTGCGGCTTCGTCGCCTGCGGCTTGGGCGGAAGGTTCTCCGCCGCCCTTGCGAACAGGTACTCCTTGCCATCAGGGTCTATGAGCTTGATCTGGGCGTGGGGGTTGGTCAGCGCAGTTCGCCTGAGGTACTCGTAGACGCTGTGCTCCCCCATCTCGTACTTGGTGTCTGCGAACTCGCCCTCCACCGAGAGGCCCTTGAAGCCCGGCTTCTCTATCTGCTCCTGGTTCGTCACTATCGGCTTGTTGTGCACGGTCTCTATGGAGACGTCGCACGAGAACGCGGAGTTGCCTGTCGACGATATCGCGTGTATGGGCTTGCCCGTTGTGACGCGCGAGAACAACGCGCATCCGCCCGCGCCTATGCCCTGCTGACCCCTCTGCTGTATGTACCTGTGGAACTTAGTGCCGGCCAGTATCGTAGCGAGCGCCTTGCCTATGTAGGCCTTGGGTATGCCTGGCCCGTTGTCCTGCACCCTGACCTTGTAGCGCTTCTCGTCGACCTTGGTTATCGCCACTGTTATGTCCGGCAGTATCTCCGCCTCCTCGCATGCGTCCAGCGAGTTGGTAACGTACTCGTGCACCACTGTCACCAGGGACCTTCCCAGGCTGGAGTAGCCGAGCATCTGCCTGTTCTTCTTGAAGAACTCCGCCACGGAGTGCTCCTTGAACTCCTTGAACATCGTGTCTGCCTTGCTGGTCGCCATAAAATCACTTCAGAAGCTCGCGTCCTTCACGCTGTCGCTGTTCTTCCTGTGCGCCGATTCCATCCTCCTGTAGGCGACCCTGTGCGTGCCGCCTGCCAGTATCGAGTTTATCGCTGTCTCGGCCTCCGTGACCTCGCCGATCTTGCCTATTATCGCGATGGTGTCGCCGTAGACGCTTATGTGCGCGGAGCTCACGCTCTCTATGTAGCGCTTCGCCCTGCCCTCCTTGCCTATCACCCTGGCCTTGACCTGCTGTATCCGCTTGTCGTTGCCGAAGAGCAGGCCCAGGTCTATGACGGAGAAGTAGTAGTCGTCGCTGCAGAGCAGCATGGCCTTGTCCATGTCGAAGCCGCGGCCGTAGGCGTAGAGCACGTTCTTCGCGATGAACTCGCCGTAAGCCTCGCCATCGATGTCGATTATGTCGGGGCTTATCGAGAGCTTGCACTTGGTGGTGCGCTCGACCTTCCTCATGGATTCGGAGTCGTCCTTCAGCCTCTTGATGCGCTCCGCAGGTATGTAGAGTTGCAGCATAGGAATCCTTGTCGCCGATAATTATCTGGCTTTCACTATTAAATAGCTTGCCCTGTTTTTGGCTGCCGGCACCCTATATCCTCATGCCGGCCATCTTCAGCACGGTGTCGAGGACGCTCTGGAGCTCGAAGACGCGGTTCTCCTCGCTCAGGTGGCCCCTGCCCTGCTCCACTATTATCTCGGCGCCGAGGTTCTTCCTGAGCACGTCCCTGGTCTCCTCGAAAGGCACGAAAGGGTCGTCGTCGGACAGTATGCCAGCGAAGCCGTTGCAGTGCGAGACCGCGGCAAGCCAGTCAATCGGCGTATTTAGCCAGGAGCTCATGAGCTCCCTCTCCTTCTCCTCGTCTTCGGAGAACGGCGCCTTCCTGGAGAACGCCCAGCCCGCGACGAGCACGGCACCTCCGATCTTCACGGGCCCCCTGAGCTCAGCTAGGTACCTCAATATCGCCTGGCAGCCCAGGCTGTGGCCGACCAGGTAGGTGCTCTCGTCGGGTACGCCGACCGCCTCGGAGAGCGCCCTTACCCATTCAGTAATTGCAGGCCTCTCGGGGTTCGGCATTGGCGGTATGGATACGGCGAAGCCCCTGGCAGTCAGCTGGGCCTTGAGCCATGGGAACCATCCCTCGTCGGTACGGCCGTTCCAGCCGTGCACTATGAACGCCCTGTTCGCCTCTCCGGCCTCGAGAACCTCTGTCACTGTGTCCTCCCAGCCGTGCAGCCTCTTGCCCTCCTCGACGGTATCGTTCGCCATGTCCTCGGTTTTCTATATCCTCTACTCTCCATTCTTTATACCTTACACAAGCGCTCTGCATTCCCACATCCCGCTTCCGCTAATGCGCAAAACGCAAAGCTTTAAATATCTGTCCCTTTACAATAAAACTCGTGATTAAGTCATGATTGTTCCATGACTGCTTCGCAAATGAATCGTGTGTGGTTGGTAACATGCGCTCCAAAAAGGGCATAGAGAAGGAACTCCTGTCCATAAAGCAGGAGCTTACCGTGCTCAACCAGAAGTCCACGAAGGAGCGCGAGCTGCTGATTGAGAAGGAGAAGGCGGACGACACTAGCAACGGGCTATTCTCGCTTGTGAAGTACCTCATAGACGAGAACCGCAAGACTACGATGGTGCTCAAGTCTTTGACTGAGAATGTGGCAAGGCTGAATGACGAGATCCATGGCGACCTGGACTACGTAGAGGATGAGCCCGAAATGCAGACTCAGCAGCAGGCAAGGGAGCTTGCCATATCCGGGCTGGACGCGAAGATAGTGCAGTTCATCCAGCTCAAGGGTATGGCGTGCGCTGACGACATAAGGGAGAAGATGGGCTACAGGGGCAGGAATGCTGCCTCTGCCCGGCTCAACAAGCTTTACAGGCAGGGCCTCATCGAGAGGTACCAGCTGGGCCACAAGGTCTATTACAAGTATGATGCTGGCAAGGCGACCAATACACTCATTATATCACCACCACAGTGAACCTGGGGCCCGGCCATGCCGGGCTCTACTGCTTATCTATGATGGGTGTCTTGCCAGGCCTTTCTATAGATCCAACCAAAGCATAGATTTTTATATATGTAAGAATATCTTACTAATATGGAAACAGAAACGGTCCAGATAACGCGGACCAGTTCAAAAGGACAGGTAGTGATACCCGCCAATATAAGAAAGAGGTTGGGCATAATGAACGGTTCGATGTTCGTCGTCACTTCGAAGAACGGGATGATTGTAATGAAGAAGCTTAATGCTAAACTAAGCAAGGAGGACCTTAAAACTCTAGAGGCGGTAGAAGAGGCGTGGAGTGACATAAAGGAGGGACGTTACAAGGTATACTCCAAGAAGGCCTTTTCTAGGGAGTTGTCGAAATGGTAAAGATATCACAAATAGTCGTTACCGAGAAGTTCGAACATGATGTTAAGAAGATAAAGGATAGGCATCTGCGAAACAGGATAGACAAAGAAGTGCAGATTATAGTAGAAAATCCAGAGCTAGGTAAGCCTCTCAGGTATGGGCTTAAAGGGGAGCTTACGATTAGGATAAAACCATACAGGCTTATTTACAAGGTTGATGGCATTAACCTGATACTCCTGAGGTTTGAACACAGACAGGACGTATACGATTAATCGAGTTTTAATACCTTTATTCTCAATTGATATGACTTCCATGCCGGACGAGGATATGCGCAGGCTGCTTTCGTCTCTTCCCTACTCATACAAGGTGAGCGCCTATTCTATTCCGATAAAGGAGGACTATGCAAGGTTTGAGGGGAAGAACGTATCCGTGGCCGGGCGTGTGCTTGCGGTGAGGAAGGCCGGAAAGCTGCTTTTCGCCGACGTCATGGACTCGAAGGGCAAGATACAGGCGTACTTCGACTACGCAATCCTAGGGGAGAGCACCTTCGACGAGGCGAAGAGGCTTAACCCCGGCGACATAATCGGCGTCAAGGGCGTGGTCTTCAAGACCAACCCCGGTGAGATAAGCGTAAAGGTTTCATCGTACGCGCTGCTCTCCAAGGCGATGCGCGGTCTTCCAGACAAGTGGCACGGCATACAGGACGTAGAGACCAGGTACAGGAAGAGGCACCTCGACCTGATAATGAATCCGGAAGCAAGGGAGGTCTTCGTCAGGAAGTCTAGGATGATAAGGCTGATCCAGTCGTTCCTCGACAAGAAGGGGTTCATAGAGTTCGAGACACCCATAATACAGCCGCTCTACGGGGGCGCCGATGCGGAGCCGTTCAGGACGCACGTCAACACTCTCGACGAGAGCCACTACCTCAGGATATCCGACGAGCTCTATCTCAAGAGGCTGATCATAGGCGGGTTCGACAAGGTCTATGAGATATGCAGGGACTTCAGGAACGAGGACATAGACTCTACCCACAGCCCAGAATTCACAATGATAGAGTGGTACCAGGCGTATGCAGACTACAAGCAGATGATGCGCCTGACCGAGTCGATGATAAGCCAAATCTCCAGGAAGCTGCTCGGCACCGATGAGATAACCTACCAGGGCAGGAAGATAAGCCTGAAGGCGCCATTCAGGAGGATAAGCTTTGTCGACTCGATAAACGAGAGGCTGGGCAACAACGCCGACATAATGAAGCTTGACGACGAGCAGCTCTTCATACTGGCCGAGAACAAGGGGATAAGGTTCGACAAGGGCAAGAGGAACAGGGCGCACGCATACGCCAAGCTGTTCGACGTGCTAGTGCAGCCCGGCCTAGAGCAGCCGACCTTCGTGATAGACTTCCCAAGGGAGACATCGCCGCTGACAAGGCCGAAGAGGGGCAAGCCCAAGCTGGTCGAGAGGTTCGAGCTGTTCATCGCCGGCATGGAGCTGGCCAACGCCTACTCCGAGCTCAACAACCCGATAATACAGAAGGAGAACTTCGAAGCCGAGACAAAGAAGGCGGAGCAGGGCGACAGGGAGGCGGAGCCGCTAGACATGGACTTCGTTGAGGCGATGGAGCACGGGATGCCGCCGACCGGCGGCGTAGGCGTGGGGATCGACAGGCTTGTCATGCTCCTGACCGACAAGGCGTCTATAAAGGAGGTAATACTCTTCCCGATGGAGAGGAGGCAGGGCCACTAGGCTCCTGCGATCTTGTAGCTGGTGCACATAGCCGCTGAGCCCCCTGGGCTCATTATGTTGTAGATCGCGCTCTCCAGCCTGTCCTGGAACCCGAAGGACGCGCTGTATAGGCAGTCCTTCGCGTATGTGCTGTTGATCCTGGCGAATACCTCGTAGTTGAGCGACCTCCACCCGTTGCTGGTGTTGTACGGCAGCGAGAAGTAGTTTATCCGGAACGTTTCGTTCTTCGACGCCAATATGCCGGAGTCGAGCCTGACGCCGTCGTTAAGAACGTACGCGTAGACGTTCGACACCATGTCGCTCTGGTTGGCCTGGAAGCCGCCGATGAAAGGCATCGCGCTGTCGTTTATGAGCACGAATATCGCCTGCTCTGCAGTAGTGGACGAATTGCCCGTAAGCGCGAAAGCGCTCGCCTGGCTGAGGTCCTGGAGGTGCAGAACGTTTGCGCCGGTGGCATTCAGTGAGGATACCATATCGCCGTACAGCGACTGCTGCCAGTTGGCGCTGGAGTTGTGGTCGAGAAGCACAGCCGGCCTGTATACGGAGCTTGCGTAGGGGATGCTCATGAAGAACGCGAACAGCCCCATCACGATCACTACGGCAACGCTTGCGGAAGCCACAGGGTTCTCCAGGAGTATCTCCGACGATTTCGCAAGCCCCTCGGCAAACCCGCGCTGTATCCTGGCTATGCCAAGGCCGAATCTTCCCGCCAGGACGAGCATGATTATTATCGCGGCGTAGAATATCACCTGGCCGGCGAAGAGATGGAATGTCGATACCGCGCTACCGATGCCAGAGTACGCCCAGACCAAGGCTATCGATGTCATGCGCAGGAAGTTGAGCAAAAGCAGAAGCAAAATCCCTCCGGCAATCCAGCCGGCCTTTGCCCTGATCTTACCCTCATACAGCCATGCTATCGGTATCAGGAACATCACGAACGCCACGAATGCGCCTATGTCGGCGCACGTCGACGCTATCGATATGCTCGATGCCGGCGCGCTTATAGTCACGCCGTTCTGCACGACAGGGGCGCCCACGGCCTTCATCACAGAGTAGACGAAATCGGCGTTCAGCTGCGTGAATGCGGAGTTGCCGAGAAGCACGGGCATCAGTATGATCGGAGAGGCGAACAGGGAATAAATCAACACCGCCCTGAACTCCTTCACCGCCTTCGGCCCGAACACGGCTATGAGCATGGGCATGAGCAGCAGCGGAAACAGGAGAGCGTCGATCCTGTAGCTGAGGAACAGGAACGATGTCGCCACCCTTAGGACCGACAGGGCTACTATGTAGACCGCATAAAGCGCAGCCGCGATTGCCAGGTTCCTTGCCCTTATCTCAAGCGCTATGTCCCTCTTCGCGTAGAATACCAGGAAGAGGAACATCATCAGCATTACAACGACTACGTAGGTCGACGGGTCTGTGTCCAGTATCGCAAAGTTCGTCAGGGAGATGGAGTTGTAGGCTGCTATGGCGAACGCGACGATTACTACGATCAGCCCCAAAAGCGTGTCCCTTCCAGCAGCCATCCACATCACAAAAGTCCTCGGCCGAAATGGGCTTCATCACATCTCAGCAGTTACTCTTCTCTTCATCGGACGAATATTATGCAGGGTTAAGGTTAATAAGCTACTGGGGGAATTACTCCTGATGGAGAGGCCAAGCTACAGGTATGTCGACCACACCGCAGACATAGAGTTCATAGCGAGCGGGAGGACGATCGAGTCGGCGGTCAACAGCGCAATACTGGCAATGGCAGACACGACAGCGGATGTGAAGGCCGTGGCAAGGTCGGCAGGCAAATCCTACACGTTCACCGTTTCGGAGAAGGCCGTCACGATCGAGGACATGGTCTGGGAGGTGCTGCAGCAGATCCTGTCGGTGGCGGACTTCAAGGACCTCTTTGTCTACAAGGCGTCACGCCTGAAGTTCAGCGACGGCAAGAAGGGCCCATACCGGTTCAGCGCCAAGCTTTACGGAAAGAAGAGGAACCCCAGATTCTCCAGGATGGACATAAAGGGAGTGTCGAAGTTCGACCTCTCAGTCAGAAAGCCCGCAGGCCGGTTCAGGATAAGCGTAGTGGTAGACGTATAAGGTTATTATATCTTGGATGGGGATTATTACAGAGCCGCATGAGCAGGATAATCGACAATTTCGTGAGGGTGTACACGCCAAGGTACATCGCGCTCAACATCGGGGTCGCAGTGGCTTACTACCTGGTAATAAACTACCTCGTCCTGATACAGGAGAAGGGAATCCCGATAATAAACGTCCCCCAATATCTGATATACGCCCTGGTCGCGGTCTCGTCCATACTGCTTACCGTATCGATCAATTCAATAGCCAACAACATGCTCGTAAGGCGCTCGCTGGGCACAGGGGTCCTCGGCACAGCCTCGACGCTGCTCGGCGGGGTGGTGGTCGGCTGCGGATGCAGCTTCTCGCTATTGGTGGTGGCGCTCGGAGGGCTTGGCGCAAGCATCTCGACAACCATAGCAGTTGTGGATTTCTTAAGTTCCTATGGCAGTTATATAATGGCGGCCCTCATAGCGCTTAACGTTCTTCTTATCCTATTCTCTGTCACGAGGGGACATCCCGCCAGAAAAAGATATAAAGCGAAGGGTCGATAAGCCTCCATGCCCAAAAAGAAGGCGCGCTCCAAGAAAGGGCGGTACCTATTTGTTGCGCTGCTCGGCGCAATTTTGGGTATCTTTTCCGGTTTTATATCCTCATTCATGTACCAAACTGCGCCTTCCTGCTTCCCACAATTGCCCGGCGCGTTCCCATTCTACCAATATTACGCTGTCCCGCTTGCAGTAATAGCCATAGCCGGGGCAACCGCCGTGGCAAAGACGGGCGGTGAAGTAAAGCTGATACTGCCATTCATCATCCTCTTTCTCGCAGCTTATTCTTTGCTGGGTTCGCTAGGCGTGTACAGCTCTTCGGAGTTCTGCCCCGCTGGGGTGCTTGGCGCTTCGGGATACAACTTCCAGGGTCCTGCCAGCCTTACGGAATCCGGCAACATGTCTCTGTCGATCGGCCAATCGAGCGGGCGTTCTATTTACAACATAGGCTTGGGGTGCACCGGCTTCCAAACGTCTACGAACACGACCAACAGCACTTTCCTTGTCTACGCAACTGGCATAGCGAGCGGAGTCTATGCAAAAGGCAGCAACCTCATAGCCAACCCTCTCTCAATAGCGTCGGGACAAAACGCGTCGGTCTACGATCTCCGGTGCTACTGGGCGAACGGCACATCCATCTCCGGATTGGCCGGCGCAAAGGTGAGCGGGTACATCTACATAAGCTATACCAACGCCAGCGGAGTCCCGAGCGGATCCAACCAAAGAACAACGGAGCTCGCCGGCAGATTCGCCCTTAGGCTCTCCTGAAGGGCTCACCTAGCGTCGATCGGCACGTACTTCAGGTCCAGGGTTCCTGTGTAGTAGTCGAGCGGCCTTATCAGCCTGTTGTTCTGCCAGTACTCCAGTATGTGCGCGCACCAGCCTGACACCCTGCTGGCCGCGAATATCGGGGTGAACAGCTCGACAGGTATGCCGGCAGACAGGTAAACAGGCCCTGCGAAGAAGTCGATGTTAGGCCATATCCCGTGGCTCTGGCCCAGCCTGTCTATCATCAGCTTCTCGGCCCTCAGCGCAATCTGGGTCAGCCTCCCTATCTCCTCGGACGCGCTGCCCTGGAGCGCCTCGAGGCGCCTCTTGATTATCCTGGCCCTCGGGTCGTACGTCTTGTATATCCTGTGCCCGAACCCCATGATGCGCTGCTTGCCCGCCAGGGCCTCCTCTATGTACCTCTCGGTGTTGTCTGGCGTGCCTATGGCGCGCAGCATCCTGAGGGCCGCCTCATCCGCCTCCCCGTGCAGCGGTCCCTTGAGCGTGTTTATCCCGGTAGTCACAGCGGAATATATGTCCGACAGCGTCGACGCGGTAACAAGCGCAGAGAAGGTAGACGCATTGGAACTGTGCTCCGCCTGGAGTATGAACATCGCCTGCGTGTTCGATACAGCATCGGCCGAGGGCCTCCTGCCTGTCAGCGTGTACAGGAAGTTCTCGATGTGGCCCATATTCCCGTCCGGCTGCATCGCCTCCATCCCTGCGGAATACCTCCCGATCGAGGAGACTATGCTCGTGAGCTTCGATATAAGCCGCACCGACTTCCTGAGGTTCGCGTCCCTCGTCGTGTCGTCCGCCTCCCTGTCGTAGGCGGAAAGGGAAGACGCGGCTGTCGCCATCACATGCATCGGGTCGGTCTTGCCGGACATGTCCGCTATTATCCTGGCGGTCTTTTCCGGGAGCGCCCTCTCCTCAGCCAGTTGCGATGAGAAATCGTCGAGCTCCTTCCTCTTCGGGAGCCTGCCGTAAAGCAGCAGGTAGGAAACCTCCTCGAACGTTGACTGGTCTGCCAGCTCCTCTATCGGGTATCCCCTGTACCAAAGCCTGCCCGCAATGCCGTCTATCTTGCACACAGAGCTCTCCGTGAAGTATACGCCCTCAAGCCCAAGGTTTATGTTCGGCTTAGCTTCGGCCATCCCAACCGATTCAATCTCTCACAAAACAAATAAAAGAATTCCGATGTCAGTATCATCGTCCAACCCCGGCGAGCAGATGAACAGGTCCTACGATGCTATAATAGTCGGCGGGGGGATTACCGGCACATCGCTGCTCTACGCGCTCAGCGCATACACTGACGTGAAGAGCGCCCTCCTGATAGAGAAGTACTCCGACTACGCGCAGCTCAATTCAAACAGCAGGAACAACGCCCAGACCCTGCACTTCGGCGACATCGAGACCAACTATTCCAAGGAGAAGGCGATATCCACCAAGGCCGCGGCGAAGATGGTGCTGCGCTACTGTTCCACGATCCCGGCCGCGCAGAGGAACGGGATAATCCAGAAGTGCCAGAAGATGGTGCTGGCAGTGGACGACTTCGAGATAGAGTCGATAGAGAAGATATACCAAAACATAGGCGGCATCTTCCCGGAACTGAGGAGGGTGCAGCATAAAGAGATAGCAAAGCTCGAGCCGAACGTTGTGAAAGGGCGCGACAGGGGCCAGAAGATAGCCGCGCTCTATTCCCCCGACGGCTACATGATGGACTTCGGGCTGCTGACCAGGAATTTCGCGATGGCCGCTAAGCGCAGGAAGAGGGTAAGGATAGACGCTATGTTCGACACAGTCGCAAAGCACGTGTCTGAGGGCGGGGAGGGCTACACCCTCCACACGTCAAACGGGAGCTTCACCGGGAAAGCCGTGGTCTTCGCTGCGGGCACGTACAGCCTGTACTTCGCCAAGTCGCTCGGGTACGAGAAGAACCTTTCGATACTCTCCGTCGGCGGCAATTTCTATTACACGCCGCGTGTGCTGAGGGGCAAGGTCTACAGGGTGCAGCGCGGCCACATTCCATTCGCTGCGGTCCACGGCGACCCCGAGATAACGAACCCGGACGTCACAAGGTTTGGGCCAACGGTCTCGCTGCCTATGGAGCTCGAAAGGCACCACCCCGGCACGATGCTCGATTACGTAAGGACGTTCGACTTCGACATGCCCACTGCCGCAAGCCTCAAGCGCATAATGCTCGACAGGGACATACTCTCGATACTCTCAAGGAACATACTCTATGACCTTCCGCTTGTTGGCAAGGGCGAATTCCTGAAGCGCGAGGCGTCGCTAATCGTGCCATCGCTCAAGCCGTCAGACCTCACTTTCGCCAAGGACATCGGCGGAATAAGGCCGCAGATAATAGACGAGAACAAGAGGTCGCTGGTGCTGGGCGAGGCGAAGCTGAAGGAGTCGGGCCTGATATTCAACATAACGCCATCGCCGGGTGCGACATCCTGCCTCGCCAACGCGGTGGAGGACGCGCGTTACCTTTCCGAGTATCTCGGATGCAGGTTCGACGATGCCAAGGCGGAGAAGGAGCTCGGCCCTATCAACTATAAATAGGTTGCATCACAGGGATAAACGGAGTGGGAAAACGAGGAGCTACGAAATAACATTCATAGCGGGGGACGGCGTGGGCCCCGAGGTTTCGAACGCGGCGAGGTGGTGCGTCGACGCCGCTGCAGAGAAATACGGTTTCGAGGTGTCGTGGGACGAGCAGCAAGCCGGAGAGGTGGCGCTGAGGAGGCAAGGCTCGGTGCTGCCCAGGCGGACCATAGACTCGATTGCCAGGAACAGGGTCGCGCTCAAGGGACCCATAACAACGCCCATAGGCGAGGGTTTCAGGAGCG
Organism: Microcaldota archaeon; assembly: GCA_028866905.1. Classification (GTDB taxonomy): domain Archaea; phylum Micrarchaeota; class Micrarchaeia; order Micrarchaeales; family Micrarchaeaceae; genus JAGWHI01. The sequence continues at coordinate 17,140 of JAGWHI010000002.1, read as the reverse complement.
TCAATGTACAGATGCGCAAGACGCTGGGGCTATACGCCAACCTTAGGCCTGCCCGCTTGTTCCCCGGCGTGAAGTCCAGGTATTCCGATGTCGACCTCGTTGTGGTGAGGGAGAACACCGAAGACGTTTATGCCGGTATAGAGTTCGACGAGGGTGCTCGGGCCACGTCGCAGCTAATAAGGCTCATCGCGTCCAAATCAGGGGAGCGCATAGCCCCAGACAGCGCAATAACAATAAAGCCGATATCCATATCGGCCAGCAGGCGGATCGTGGAGTTTGCCTTCAGGTACGCCAAGGACAACAGGAGGAAGAGGGTTACTGCGGTGCACAAGGCGAACATAATGAAATCCACCGACGGGCTTTTCCTCAAAGTGGCGCGGCAGGTCGCGTCCAGGCACCGCGGGGTAATTTTCGACGACATGATAGTCGACAGCATGTGCATGCAGCTCGTGCTCAAGCCCGAGATGTACGACGTGCTCGTCTGCCCTAACCTTTACGGGGACATAATATCCGATCTTTGCTCCGGGCTTGTTGGCGGATTGGGCCTTGCGCCGAGCGCCAACATAGGCGACAGTTGCGCAGTGTTCGAGCCGGTCCACGGGAGCGCGCCGAAGCACGCGGGGAAGAACGAGGTTAATCCCACGGCGTCGATGCTTAGCGCAGCGATGATGCTCGGGCACATAGGGGAGGCCAGGGCTGCAAAGGGGCTGGAGCGGTCGATCCTCAAGGTGATAAGGGAGGGCAGGGTCCTCACATACGACCTCAAGCCAAGGAATCCATCAACGACTACTGACATGGCGGATGCGGTTATACGTAAGATCAGGTCGGGCAGATGACCATAACCATATCAGGTAGGATAGCGGAATACGCGAGCTCTCTGCGCTATTCCGATTTCGACAAGCCCACGATAGAGGCGGCGAAGGCCAGGATCATAGACACCTTCGGGTGCGCGATAGGCGCGCAGCACGAAACCCCGGTCGAGATAGCCTCGAAATCGGTGCAGGATACCGATGGCAGGTACAGGTCTACCATACTCGGCACGGGCAGGAAGGTGAGCCCCGACATCGCAGCCTTCGTCAACGGGGGAATGTCCAGGTACTTCGATTTCATGGACACTTACGACGCCAAGGAGTTCTCCCATCCGAGCGACAACATATTTCCAATGGTTGCTGTGGCCGAGGCGGAGGGCCTCGGCGGGAGGGATGTGCTCCTCGGTACAGTCCTGGCATACGAGATACAGTGCAGGCTCTGCGATGCAGCAACGCTCTGGAAGCGCGGATGGGACCACGTGATATACGGCCTCGTATCCGTCAGCGCCGCAGCGTCGAGGCTCATGGGCCTATCGGTAGGGCAGACCGAGCAGGCGATAAACATCGCGCTCAACTCCCACCTTACAATGAGGCAGCTGCGGGCCGGAGAGCTTTCGATGTGGAAGGCGGTCGCCTTCTCCAACTCCGCAAGGAACGCGATATTCTCGGCGATGCTCGCAAGGAACGGGTTCACCGGCCCTGCGCCGGTTTTCGAGGGCGAGATGGGATTCTGGAAGCAGGTGACAGGCAGGTTCGAGATCGACACGCGCAAGTTCGGCGGCAAGAGGAACAGGTTCAAGATAGGCCAGACCCTCATAAAGCATTTCCCTGCAGAGACCCGCGCCCAGACCGCTATAGAGGCTGCCCTGGAACTCAGAAAGGTTGTACCGGCCGAGAAAATAAGATCCGTGGAAATCGGGACTAATGAGGGAGGGCTGAAGATAATCGGCAGCGGCGCAGAGAAATGGGACCCGAAGACCAAGGAGACTGCGGACCACAGCCTACCGTACATGGTCGCTGCCGCGCTGATGGACGGGAAGGTGGACCTCGCATCATTTACCGAGAAGCGCTACAGGGACGCAAAGACCCTGCAATTCATGAAGCGGGTCAAGGTCGTAGAGCGCAAGAGGTTCACTGACATGTTCAACAAGGGCGGCACGGTCAACGCTGCAGACGTGGTGATTACAGCCGCCGACGGCAAAAGGGTTTCAAAGGAGGTAATCTACTCCAAGGGGCATCCCAGGACCCCGATGAGCCCAGCTGAGATAGAAGCGAAGTTCAAGTCCGTCGCTGGTAGGAACCTGGAACGCGGCTCTGCAAGGAGGGTCCTGGATACGATATGGGACCTTGAGCACCTCAATGACATAAGAAGGTTGATGTACATGGTTAGCTAGGCGAGAGAATGGGAAAGAGAGCTTTCGATTTCGTTGAGATATACGACCTGCCGAAGAAGCCGAGGAAGAAGGGGATTACCGAGATAAGGGTGCCCTACTATGCGGCCACCCCTACGATAACATACATCAGCGACCTGCTCGACGCGTGGGGCGACTACTTCGACGGGATGAAATTCGCATGCGGCACCATGAGGCTGATGGACAGGGGTAAGGTCAAGAAGATAATAGACCTCTGCCACGATCACGACGTCTACGTTTCTACCGGCGGATTCGTCGAGCGCGTCCTTGTGCAGGGGAAAAAGGCAGTGGATAGGTATTTCGAGGGGTGCAGGGAGTTGGGCTATGACGTCGTCGAGATATCCAGCGGTTTCGTCAGGGTGAGCATGGAGGACAGGCTCGCCATGGTCGAGAAGGTGAGGGATCTGGGGATGAAGCCGAAGCCTGAGATATCCATGATGATCGGGGCTGGCGCCGGCACCCACATAGTGGGGTACAAGACAAGGATGAAGACGATGGGCGAGTTCTTCGATGAGGCCAAGGCGTACCTGAAATCGGGTGCCGAGATAATAATGGTCGAGTCGGAAGGCCTTACCGAGGACCTTCCCCCTAACAAGTGGCGCCTTGACGTGATAAGGAAGCTGGTAAAGGAATTCGGGTACAACAGGTGGATGTTCGAGGCTGCAGACCCCGAAGTGTTCAAGTGGTACTACAAGAACGTGGGCCGAGACGCCAACCTGTTCATAGACCACACCCAGGTGGTGGAGTTCAACGCATGGAGGCTGGGCCTTTGGGGCGACCCTGACATCTGGGGGAACAAGGTATACAGGTACCGCTAGCTGCGCGATTCGCGAAGCCTCTTCTGGAGTATCCTTTTCGCCTTTTCAAGCTCCGTGCGCCTGCGCTCAGGAAGCCCCTTCCCCGACCTATTGATAAAGTATTGGATCATCCTGATTCCCGACCCAATCCCCTTCGGTGACACATCCCTCCTTGCCATGATCCTGGCTATTTCCCCGGCTGATTTGGTGAACGTGCCGGGCGGTGGATAAGTCGAGACTGTGGTTATACCAGCTACCCAGTTCCTCGGCTTGCGCCTAGCCATAATCCTCCTCTTCCTCTATGTTGCTTATGTCATCCTCCATGTACCCCTCGGAGATGTCCTTCGGGAAAATTGAACCTCCGCCGGCAGCCCCGCCCCCTTCATCGCCCTCCCTGAGCAGCGCCATGTTTAGCATTTGCTTGTCGATCCCATCGGGCAGCGGCTTTCCGTTCAGGTAATCGTACACTATGAGGCTGAGCACCATGCGGAAGGTGTTGGCGAACACCCAGCCAAGGCCGAACACGACCAGCCCAATGATCAGCACCACGAGCTCTATGGCGCCGAAGCCGCTCAAGAACAGGAAAGCGAACACTATGATGAGGATACCGATGACCCTGAACGCCAGGGCATACAGGACTGTGAAGGCGAAGCCAGCGAAGGTCTGCCCGAACCTGCGCTTCACTATGTCCACGCTCTTCTTTATGGCTTCTATCGGCCCCAACCTGTCCTCGAATATGGCAGGGAACACGAAAAGCAGCGCGGCATTTACTGAGAACCCGGCAAATATACCGAAGATGGCGCCCGCCCCGGCCCCGCCATATCCCCTGACGAGCGACTCAACGTAATCCAGCACGATCATTATCAGGCCGTAGACTATCGCCCATGCGGCCACGTAAGGCATGTACCCAAGCGCCTGCGCGAGAGCGCTCCTGACCCCCACCTTCTTGCCGCCGTAGTCGCCCCTGAACTCTATGAGCAGCGCCATGTCCAGGTAGAAAGTTATCGTGCCTATGAGCACGTACCATACTATGAGGAGGAGCACGACCCCGAGCGCTCCTGGCCCCTGCGGGCTGATGGCTAGCGGTGCAAACACGACCAGCGTAAGAAGGGTGCTGAGCAAAACCGCTATGCTCGGGTAAACGAGAAGCTTCTTGTCCTTGTAGACCATCCTGCTGACTGCGCCTCCGAGCATCCACCCCTTGCCCAGGTCGTCCAAGAACATGCGATCGCCAGCGGCTAGAGTAATTGCGAGCGACATCTATAAATTAATGGGCAGTCAGCCGAAGGGCGACTTCGACCCGTCCGCCCTGTACTTCCTCAACCTTTCGCATATCGCCTCGTAGGTCTCGCCGTGGTTGGCACGCGCGCCGTGGTCCAGCAGTAGCTTCACCGTGTTCTGGTAGCCCTCAACCACACGCCACCGCATTTCGCTGTCGACCTGCTCGACCACGGAAACCTCCGCCTGCCTGAATGCGAGGTCGAGCGCGGTCTCCCCGCTGTAGTCCTTCAGGTTCGGGTCGGACCCCTCGTCGAGCAGCGCCTCCACCTCCTCCCCCCTGCCGCCCAGCGCCGCCCACATCAGCCTGGTCCTGCCCTTGGCATCCCGCTCATCCACGTCTATTATCAGGCGACCACCAAATGATGAGCCAGGAGGGGAAGTCGAATCCCCCTACTCCGCTCTGCAGGCGGACGCATAGCCGATCTGCCATCCTGGCGCGCTATAATCTTCTCTGGAAGATTATTATGGCTTCTCTCGCTCGGAGACTGCGATAGCCTTAAATAGATGAGCGTCGTCTTTATTGCGTTTAAGTCTATTTGGTGCGCTCATGGAGAAAATTCACATACCCGAAGGCCTGATTTCGAAGACCGTATCGTTCGATCACAAGATGCCGATATCCAAGGTCATGCCAGCGGTAAGGCAGTACGGGGCCGTCATAGTCAACAGGGACAGGCAGTACGAGGGGATAGTCGACTCGAGGTCCATATACAGGTCGAAGCTGAGCCTGAACCTTGGGAAGGCGCAGACTATCGGCAAGATAGTCACAAGGGTGCCGAAGATAACGAACAGCACCACAATGGACTCGGTGATATACTACTTCTACAAGTCACGCGTAAAGGCGCTGCCGTACATGGACAACTCCAGGAAGATAAAGGGGATACTCACCAGGTGGACGCTGCTCAAGGCGATGCTCTCCATGGGCGAGCTCGGCGCATTCACGGTGTCGGACTCGATGTCCAGCCCGGTGATGGCCATAGACATCAACTCCACTCTCACGCAGGCGAGGGCCGCGATGAGGGACAACAAGGTGAACAGGCTTGCGGTACTGGAGGGCGGGAGGTTCGTCGGGCTCCTGACAAACCACGACATAATCAACTTCGCCAAGCCCGGCGAGCGGCTCCCGGAGATGAAGACGAAGCAGTACAACCCGTCCAACATAACAATCGACAGCGTGATGCAGAGGACGCCGCACACCGTAGACCAGGGCGCGCCGCTGCCCGAGGCGGTCAAGAAGATGGTGGAGAACGAGATATCGTCGCTGGTTGTGGTGAAGCAGGGCAAGCCAGTAGGCATGCTGACGATACACGACGTGTTCGAGAGCCTTGTGGCCAAGGGCCAGGTGAGGCAGAACCGCATATTCATATCCGGGCTCGACCAGAACACCTACGAGTACGAGGACGAGATACGCGAGGAGATCAACTCGTTCATGGGCAAGATAGAGAAGCTCAACAGGATGAACATCGACTACATAACGCTCAACGTGAAGCACATAAAGACGAAGAGCTACGAGATCAGGGCGCGCCTCGCCATAGCCGGCAGGCCGATAATAACGGTGCACGTCAACGAGTTCCTCCTCGAGCGCGCGATGGCGAAGCTCACCCAGGTGCTGAGGGAGGAGATACTCAAGGGCAAGGAGAAGCGCATACTGGTCAAGAAGGTGGCTGGCAGCTACGAAGAGGAATGAGATGATTCAGCAGAACAAGAGGTCGCAGTCAAGCCTTGAGCTACTGATTACCCTGTCCTTCGGCCTCATAATCCTGCTGCCAATAGTGGTGCTGGCGTTCATCCAGATATCCCAGTCCTCGTCCACGCTTTCCACCACCGAGGCCCAGGCCGCGGCGAACAAGCTGGCGAGCGTGGCCGTCGAGGTGGGCGCGCAGGGGTACCCGGCCAAGCAGCTGGTGGTGGTCGACGTGCCGCCAAACGTGCAGAACATCTACGTGGGCACGCTGCAGAACGGGGTTGGGCACGAGATAACCTTCGTGGTGAGCACCAACGCGGGCTACAGCTATGTCAGCGCGTACACACCGGTCAACGTCAGCGGGTACCTCGAGTCGATATCGTCCACAGGCACATACCTCCTCAACGTGAGCGCACAGGACCAGTGCCCGACCAACGTGGCGATATCCTGCGTCTACATGAAGTCTACGTAGCGGTACCAACCCGATTTTCCCATATGTATGGAACTATCCCTACCTGCACAAAAGGTATTTAAAAGGCGCCGTTCCAGTGTGGAATGTAATATGGAGTTGGTGATAATAATGAAAGGAGAACATTAAAAGCAGTAATTAATGCCTATTTTAGTTATGCTATTTGCGGATTTTAGAAGAAGTATTTCGGAGGTTGCTTTGCTACCTTTTCGTATCCTGTATTTGTTAAATCGACATATTGCATAGAATAGAAGTTGTCAAAGAGTCTATAACATAAATTACCTATCAGAACTGAAGTAATCATAAAAGTTTTAAACTTCACGCCTCTGACATTATTTCCTAAATTAGCTACTGTATTCTCCAAATCATTATTCTCCATGATGGGCATTATTAAGAAAACGCCATTAGGGTCACGTATACCATATGCTAAACTATATTTGTTTATTGGGTATTTTGTGTCGTTAATCAAATCTAATCTGTAATAGTTCTTAGTTCGCTCATACTCCCCCCTTTGCCATACTGCCATCTCGATTATTGCATTATATTGTATCGGCAATTTAGTCATTGTGATTGTAGGTCTGCTTATAATCTTCCTATCTAATAAATCAAAATAGGAATATCTGGAATTGCCATTTTCGAGATTATATCTTACATCTATACGTCTAAACCTCTCTACACTATTAGAATTCAATCCTTTTAGCAGTAGATACTCCCTTAATCTAATATCGGTTGGCTTAGGTCTGGGGCTTTCTTTGGATTTTTTCCATACTCTCCGTTCTAACACATCGAAAAATTGTTCTCTTATAGGTATAAAATTATAGGGAAGTAAAACAATTTTTATGTCCCATGATAACGTATAGTCCACAAGCGTGTTCTTCAAAATTTTATCCAATATCACATCTGTTGCTTCAAGATCTTTATCTGCCAGAATGTATAGCATTATGTCGTAATCTCCCTTAAGAAGCGCACAAAACTGGATATATGGCTCTTTTTCGAATGCGTCTTTTATCTCTTTTGGCGAAGGTAACTTGCCATCAAATTTTACAAAGGCTAACAGATCTATATAACCCAACCTGTTTGTGTTCAGCTCAAGTATATACTTTATCCCAAGCTTTTCCCCGAGAAACTTTATCCTTCTGTACGTAGCCTGTGGCGATAGCCCGACCAGTTTTCCTATCTTGCCTGCAGGCAGCCGTGCGTTCATGCTCAGTGCTTTCAATATTCTCCTATCAACCTCATTTATGTCCTCTGGTTTTATTTCAGGTACAGGAACAACGCTCTCCGTAGCCGCCGGCAACGTCACCTTTCCACCAATGCTCTCGATTATGTGCTTGGCCCTTTCAATTGCGTTTGACGATATCGCCCTCTTCTCCTTGAATATGCCATTCTCCTCTATAAGGCCAAGATAGCTTGTTTCTACTCTGGGACGTTTTGCGGCTTTGTCCCAGTAGGATCTGTTCCTGTAAACGTAATAATGGCCATTCTTGGAAATCAGGACAAGATTCTTGTATTCTTTCTTCATGCGCTCGAAGGTAATGTTTACCTTCTTAGGGACACCCTCCACAATATACCTTTATAACTAAAAATATATATACTTTTTGAAAAATTTAGCTTTTAACTATAAATTATTAAAAATTATGTCAGAAAATTAAGACTTAAATCTAATAATTTTATAATTTATTACAATAACTATTTATACAACCTCAACTATAAACATATATCGGGTGTTGTGGGTTGAGGAAGGGCGGCTTTACCTGTCTTTGAGTTTCCACCCGACAGGCAGAACCACCACTCTGTCCAGCCAATCTTCCTTCCACTCACCTCATTGCGATAAGGTGGGTATATGAGAATAGGGTTTGCAAGACTATGGAAGAGGGCCCCTTCACATGACGAGACGAGGCCGATAAAGGTTGTCAGGGATGGGGAGAATGTCTGGAGGATCGTATGGGCCGACGATATAGCCTTTCAAGATAAAGCGCGGTAGGGGTGTTTCCAATCGTACGGAAAACCGCAAGTACAAATGGGTTCTTCCTGATAAAGCCGAAGGAAAACTCGGACGCAGACAAACTCGCTACACGGATTGTAGGGGTGAGCGGCATAGATAAGGTACACGTGACTGAGGGCGACTACGGATTCATTGCAGTTGCGAGATTCTCCTCAGACAAGGGCAGGGAAACTATCCGACAGCTTCTATCCAAGGCGGTAGGTAGGGATCTTGGTGAGCTGACCAGCCGGTACATCTACAAGAAGAATAGGGGGGTTTTATGACTAGATACAGGATAGTGTACAAAAGGCATGACGTTCAGGGTGTGACGTTTGGGAAGATGAAGGAAATACCCCGGGAGACACCAGAGGAAGCCTTTGCCTTCCTAGAGCAACTCAAACAGACTGATCCAGACTATCCTGTGTTTTCAAGAGCCGATATAATCCACATAGAGGCTATTGTCTGACTTTCCGTATACGATTGGAGAGCAGCTACACCCTGAGCAGGTATATGTTCCTGTACAGCCTCTTCCCCTTCTTCATCCCGTAGAGCGTGAACGACCTTTTGGGCTTGAGCTTGTGGAACGTGAAGAACTCCCCGGCGAGCAGCTTGTCGCTCACGTATACGTCGTACCCGTTGTCCAGCTCCTCCACCTTCGCTATGAAAGCCCCCCTTCCCTCGGCATATCTGGTAAGCCTCTTGACGAGCGCGCTGCACTTGTTCATGTCGCCCCTGAGCTGCACCAGCGCCTCGTAGTACCCGGAGGTGCGCCTGTAGCACTGCATGCACATCTGCTTCCTTATCTTCAGCCTTACCGGGTAGTCGAACTCTATCGGCCCGTCCTCGGTCTCGCACTCCATCCATAGGTCCGCGCCCCTATCGTCGAACCTCTCCACTGTAACCTTGCAGCCCTTCGCGCCGAGCTCGTGGGCAATCGCGTCGCCCATAGCCGCCTTGGAGACGTTTTCGAACCCGAGCGGGGTCTTTATCTTGCCGCAGTTCTTGCAGGCTATCACCTCCACCGAGTCCTTCATGCGCTTCGTTATCTTTGCGCGCACGCAGAATTCGCAGAACTCGCCTATGAACCTGGCGTCGTTGCTCGACCTCTCGCATGTGGGGCAGTACTTCAGGCCCTGTTGTGGCTCCATGATATCATTCTGTCTTCAAGGATTAAAAGGGTGGCCTTCTCAGGCGAAGCGCCTGCTCACTATCGCGCCGTACGCCGGCCTGGTTATGAGCACGCCGAGCAGCGCCCCGATTATCGTAGATTCCGAGAAGCCTATGACTGTCGACAGCGCTGTGGAGAAGAAGAGCGGCAGCATGGCCACTATCAGCAGCAGCGCGTCCATCCAGACTATGTAGAAGGACTTCCCGAGCAGCATCTTCGCCGAGGACTGGCTCTCCTGGCCCCCGATGATCTCATCGGTTATTATTATCTGCGCGTCAACCCCTGTTCCAATGACCGCTATCATGCCGGCCACTGCGGCAAGGTCGATGTTGCCTATGAGCCCTATTATCGAGACTATTATGAAGAGCTCCATAAGGGTGGTGAGCAGTATCGGTATTATCAGGAAGGCCTTCCTGTACCTGGCCACTATGAACACCGACACGAACACTATCGCGATTACCCCGGCCAGCCCGCTTATGTAGAGCGAGTGTATCCCGAGAGTTGCGGGGACTGTGGCCGGCGTGCCCGGTATGACCGCCACTGGCAGCGCACCGCCGCTGAGCACAGTTGAAATGAGCTTGCTCTGGTTGGTCGCGTAGGCGATCTCCTGCGACTTGCTGAGCCCGGACGGGGTGCCTCCGGTTATGTAGAAGCTCGTGCCCACGCTCCCGTTCGCCAGGGACGGAGCCATGTACGGGGCGGAGAGCAGCCCCACCGCGGGCCACGACTGCACAGACTGGTTCGTGCCAGATTCCGTCTCGTACGTCGGCGTCATGTTCGCCGTGCTCTCAAGCTTGACTGTGTAGTTGAGGCTCCTGGCGTAGCCTATGAGGCCGGCATCGAGGTTTGAGCTTGCGACTACGGTCCTGTACCTGCCTGCGTCGGACCTGAGCGTGCCCTTAGCGCTGGCGACGCTGGCGTTTGTCGGCGACACCGACACTACGGGTATCGTCGCGCTGCCGAGCGAGAGCGCCTCCTGCATCATTGATACTATGCCGGAAGTTCCGCTTAGCGTGTGGTTGGAGTTCACTATGGACGAGTTTATCAGCAGTATCGCTGACGACGGCCTGTCGAGGAAGAGGTATATCGGCTTGTTGCCCTGCCCGAACGCGGCCTTTGCGAACTTGTCGACCGCGCTCTGGCTTATGAAGTAGCTGACGTTCCATATCGCGCCGCCCGGCACGGACTGCACCGGCAAGGCGTCAATGCTCTTCTGCAGTATGTCGCTGCCGTTGAGCGCCTCGCGCCCGCTGATCACCGCCTGGAATTTGCCCTGGTGCTGTATTACGCTTATCGTCTGGTTGACCTCCGCCGCAGTCGCATTTGGTATCTCGACGTCAACCTCTGTCGAGCCTATGCTCTCCACTACCACCTGTTTCAGTCCGAAGGTCGATACCCTCTGCTGCAGGTTCTGGAGAAGCACCTGCATGTCGGACGGGCTCACGGCATGCTCAAGCTGCACTGGTATGCTCGTGCCTCCCGCGAACTCGAGTCCGAAGTGTATGCCGTAATGCAGGTCAAGGAGCGCAAGCGCTATGACTACAACCACCAGCACAAGTATGCGCATGTCCTTCAGGTAGTCTACGGCGCTCATCTGTGTCCCTCCTTCCTGTGCTTGTACCACAGTATCATCGGCACGTTAGCGAACCATGTCGTCAGTATGTCCGCGGCCAGCCCGGCTAGCACCACGCCCGATATCTGCAGGTACGTCGGTATGAAGTAAATGTAAGAGACTATGAAGAGCACGCCGAACGATATTATCGCCGCTGCGGTCATGGTTATCCCGGTCTTCATCGTGGCCATGGCCCTTCCTGTGGCGGTGCCCTCCGTCCTCTTCAGTATCCTGATCGACGACAGCAGGTCGGTGTCTATCGAATATCCTATCAGCATGAGGAGCCCGCCGGCCGAAGCCACCCCGAGAGGGATGCCGAACGCCCCCATGGCGCCGAGCGCGACTATGAAGTCGTTGCCAGCCCCGAACACCACGGCGAAAGCCGGTATGGGCGTCCTGAATATCAGGAAGACCACTATTGCGACAAGCACGAATGCAACGATCACGATCTGCGTGAGGTCAGCCTGGAATATGCTGGCTTCCGCGTATGTTATCTCCTTGTACGAATACGATGCGGGCGTCAGCGGTATTATTCCGCCGAGCTTCGATACGACGAACGACCTGTACGCCGCCGTAGAGTTGGCGTATGCATTCGTGGCTGTAGAGTACATGGAGCTGGCGCTCTGGTTGGCCTGCTGCGGCGGCTTGTAGAAGGGCGCGAGCAGCGAAACCTCCCTTGTGAGGTTGGACGCCATCATCGAGACCTGCGAGCTCTCGTTCCTCCGTTCGGCGGATATCAGCTGCTGGACCGTCGAGTTCCTGCTCGATGCCGGTATGAGCAGGTATTGCGCAAGCCTGGCCGTGCTGTTGGTGTAGTTGTCGTAGAGCTTGCCTATGTTGAGCAGGTTCTGGTTGGCCTGCGATATGCTGGCGTTCTCCGCCAGGGTTATGGCTATCCCCCCGGGCGAAGAGGCTATGCTCGCCTGCGCGCCGGGTATCGCGCCGTCCACCTGGCCGGTAAGCGCCTTTATGTCGTACTGCGTCTGGGTCTGGACCTGCACGAGTATGCCGCCCCTGAGCGACTGGTCCAGCTGTATGTGCGGTATGAAATAGAGCCCGACGAGCATGAGCGCTACGGGCAGTATAACAAGAAGCCTGTAATTACTTTTCTCGTATATGTTTCCAATCATTAGGACCAGCTCAAAGCCGAAAACGCAATCGCTGAATCAACACGAACCTGCTATACATTGAAAGTCAATAAATAAAAAGGGGTAAGGAAAGAAGAAAGGAAAAGAAATGAAGGAGGTATTACGCATACCTCTTCATGAGCTTCAGGTGCAGCGACTCGCTGAACCCGTAAACTATCGTGAATAGCGCTAGTATAACGAGCGCGAAGCCTATGAACTGGTTCAGGCTCATCGGCACAGGCACCAGCGTCGCGAGCATTAAGCCCACCACGAATATGTATATGCTCCAGTAGACCGCCTTGTAGATCTGCCAGCCCGAGTGCTTCTCCCTGTAGTGAAGCTCCCTCGCGTACTGCAGGCTCGGGTCTATAGTTATTACCATCCTTTTTCCACTAGCACCTCCTCTTGCATTTGGCATTTATACACCGATATAGTTGCTATCGAAAAGCTTAAAAATGTGAGCCGGATTCCGAGGAGCGCCCGCCCCGCCGGCGATGCGCCATATTAATATCTTGGCTGGCAAATGTTTCCGGGAGCATGGCGCGAATGCTGAGCAAGAAGAAGAGGCCCTCAAGGGAGGAGCACCCGATAGCGGAGCAGAGGGTGATAGAGGCCGGCGTGTTCAGCAGGAAGACTATGATCTATCTGAGCAAGGTGTTCAACAAGGGGATAGTGGCGCGCCTCGAGCACCCGGTGGCGAGGGGCAAGGAGGCTGACGTCTACGTCGCCATGGCGGGCGATGCCGAAGAGGTAAAGGGAAAGCAATTCGTGATACTCAAGATGTTCCGCATAGACACCTCCTCGTTCCACCGGATGATGGATTACATCTCGGGGGACACAAGGTTCATAGGCGTGAGGGGCAGCAAGGCCCGCGTCATAGATGCGTGGTGCAGGAAGGAGTACGGCAACCTGCTGATAGCGCTGCGCCAGGGGATACTCGCCCCGAAGCCCTACATGTTCGTGGGCAACATTCTCGCCATGGAGTTCATAGGCGACAAGTACGGCACCCCGGCCCCGATGCTGAAGGACGCGGAGCTGGAAAGGCCCGGCGAGACCCTTGACGAGATAATAGAATCGGTAAAGAAGCTCTACTCCGCAAGGCTGGTGCACGCGGACCTAAGCGAGTACAATATACTCATACACAGGGGCAGGCCGTACATGATGGACCTGGGCCAGGCCGTGGTTATCAAGCACCCGAAAGCCGACGAGTTCCTGGTGAGGGACGTGCACAACCTGCTCCAGTACTTCAGGAAGAGGTACGGCGTGGAGAGGAGCGAATCGGCGGTGCTTAATCGCATCACTGGCTAAGCCTCCACCACTTTGGAGGATGCTGCGAAAGTGCGCTCCAGCGCCTCGTCCATCCCGCACCTGTCCCACATCCTGTCAAGCGCTTCAGCGGTTGCGGAGAGCTCCGGAGACTTCGCGTTTATCGAGCATACGTCCCTGTAAGGCTTGACCGATAGGCCGTACGTCCCGATCTCCAGTGCCTTGTCTATTATCTCCTGCTTGTCGAAGCCTATCAGCGGCCTGAGTATCGCCGTCCTTATGCCTGCTCCTGACGCCGTGAGGTTCTTCGCCGTCTGCGATGCCACCTGCCCGAGGCTCTCCCCCGTTATTATGGTGTCGGCCCCCTCCTCTGCGGCCACCCTCTCCGCAAGCCTGTACGCGAACCTCTTGAACAGCACGAGCTCGTACCTCTTTGACGGCATGGCCGCAGAGAGGAAGATGTGGCCTGGCGCATAGTACGCCGCGGCCGGCCCTGAGTATCCAGAAAGTTTCCCAACGATGTCGCCCATCTTCGAGGCCGAGGCCTCCACGTTCTTCTGGAAGCCGTGTATGTGGAGATAGATGGGCTTCACCCCCCTCTTCATTGCGTAGTACGCGGCCACAGGCGAGTCTATCCCGCCGGAGAGCAGCACGACTCCCTTGCCTGCGGAGCCGACCGGCAGGCCGCCTGCGCCCCTGACCCTATCGGTGTACATGTAACAGGTGTCCTTGGTTATGTGTATGCGGAGCACCTTCTCCGCCTTGGAGTCGAGCCCGAAGCCAAGGCTCTCCGAGTCCCTTATGAAGCGGCTCACCAGCCCCTGCGAGTCCGGCTTGAACGACTTGTCAGACCTCTCGACCTCTATGCGCACCCTGTCGCTTTTTGCAAGAAGCGCCTTCGATGATTCGATTATGCTCCCAGCGTCCTCCTCGCACGTCACGACCGGCGCGAACCAGGAAATGCCGAACACCCTGGAGAGCCTTCCGGTCATGCCTTTGATGTCGGAACCCTTCTTAAGGCGGAGCATGAACCTGTCGCGGGAGTTGACGAGCTCGTACTTCTCTCCAGCAAGCGCGGCCTCCATGTTAGACCGCAGTATGCTGATGAACGCGCCGCGGTTTCCCCCCTTCAGCCATAGCTCGCCGAAGTGCACCGCTATCGCGTCGTACTGCTTCATCGCTAACGCCTTGATTTATAATTGTTTTGCAATAATAATAAGGGATTGCAGGAATCTGTTATACTTCCCGCCTCAAATATAATAAAGTGCTTGTTATGGACATCGGTGCAAGGCTCAGGACCTTCATGGCGAACTCGAAGCACATACTCAGCGTCAGCTACAAGCCGAGCTACGACGAGCTGAAGGTGAGCATCAAGATCGTGCTCCTCGGAATACTCATACTCGGCGTCATCGGCGTTGTGATGGCGATAATAACCTCGCTGATACTCTCCGGGTCTCCGAACTTCACATGATCGGATGGAGATCGATATCGATTTCACAAGGAGCGCACAGGATAACGCGAACTCCTACTACCAGAGCTCCAAGAAGCTCCAGCAGAAGAAAGAGGGCGCAAGAAAGGCGATAGCGGAGCTGGAGAAGAAGCTGGAGCAGGCGAGGAAGTCCGACGAGATGAGCAGGAAGGTGGCGAAGCTCAAGGCCGCGCCGAAGGAGTGGTACCAGAAGTTCAGGTGGGCGATAGCGAGCGACGGGTCGATAATAATAGGCGGCAGGGACGCATCGCAGAACGAGCAGCTCAACTCAAGGCACTTCGAGGATGCCGACCTGTTCTTCCACGCCGACATATTCGGCGCTTCTGTGGTGATACTGAAGGGCGGCGCCTCTTCGCCGAAAGAGGTGCGCGAGGAGACCGCGCAGTTCGCTGCTTGCTATTCCTCGGCATGGAAGGAAGGCTCTTCAAGCGTCGACGTATACGCGATGCGGCGCGAGCAGGTGAGCAAGTCGACTGCGAAGGGGTCGCTGGGGAGCGGAAGCTTCCTGCTGACCGGCGAGAGGGAATGGTACAGGAGCACGCCGCTCTCGCTCTCGGCGTACGTCTCAGGCGAGCGGCTGTTCGTAGTCCCCTCAAGGACCTATGAACGGCTGAAGGATAAGCCCCAAAGGCTGGAGATATCCCCCGGCGACGACAAGAAATCGGATGCCGCCAAGAAGATGGCGAAGATGCTGAACTATTACGACCTTGACGAGATCATGCAGAGGCTTCCTGCCGGAGAATTCACGGTCAGGAGATAGCGCTATTTCTTCCCAACGAACTTGAAGCTCGTAAGCAGAAGCTTGACGCCGTCTATCAGCTTCATCTGCTTGGTCTCGCCCACGCGGACGTAGTACCTTATCGGGGTCTCGGCGATGTTGTACCCGCTCTTCCCGAACTTGACGTTCATTTCCGTTTCTATCCCGAAGTGGGTCTCCTTCAGGTCCAGGGACCTGAACGCCTTGGTCCTGATGGCCCTGGCGCCCGTCTGCGAATCCATTATGTTAAGGCCGTAGAGTATGTTCGACGTCATGGTGAGCACGTGGTTGCCTAGCCTTATGTAGAGCGGCATCACCTTCTTGTCTATGTTGGTCATGCGGTCACCGAGGGCCATGTCGGCACCGTCCCTGACCAGCGATATCACCTTGCGCAGGTCGACTGGGTCGTAAGTGCCGTCGCCGTCTATGAAGCACATGATGTCCGTCTTGACGTGCTTGGCCGCCTGCACGCAAGCGGTTCCCTTGCCGGAGCCAACCTGCCTTATCACCTCCAAGTTCGGAATTCCCGTTATCTTGACATCCTTCCCGGTGTGCTTGTATATCACCATTATCCTGCAGCCCGGCAGCGCCCTGGCTGTGCGCCGCGCGACGTCAGCCACCGCAGGCTCGTCCTTAATCGGTATTATGACTGTGGTGTCGTTGTAGGATGCCATCTGACCACAAAAACAGCAATAGCTCTTTTGGATAAAACGCTTTTAATAGCTTGCCCGGCCGGCCGGGTCATCGCCATGCCAGCACATAGCCTATCTTATTGTAAATGATGCCCTTGTGTAATTTTGCAACCTGTGTTTTGAATCCTAGGCGCCTCATCTGCCTGAGGACCTGGTCTATCGTGTCGTGGCATTCGATCTGCACTCTACGGACTCCCTTCAATAGGTCCGGATCGCAATCAAAAATTTCGGTCTCCGCCCCCTCCACGTCACATTTGATTATCATATTATCAGAGTTCGCCTCGTCTATCAAGTCATCAAGCGTTATTGGCCTCCTTCCGCTGTTTCCGGTTTGCACTTTGTTCAATGAGGAATTGGAAACAGTATTCAGTATCCTCTGCCCGTCCTTGGTTACCGCGTTGTTTATCAGCTTTATCTTCCCTGCCAGGCCGGATTCTCTAATGTATGTCCTTGCAATGGCATACGCTTGATAGGATGGATCCACTGCAATAACTCTCCTTATCTTATCATGCATTGCAAAATAGATCGCGCTTTCACCCCTGAACGCCCCTATGTCCAGCGCTGTGGTCCCGGGCTTCAAATCCTCCACAAGCCAG
>JAGWHI010000015.1 GCA_028866905.1 Microcaldota archaeon | reverse complement strand
GGCTCTCAATAAGTCGGATTCTCCTCCTTTACGCCCTCAAGCTGGTTCGCGTATAGCGCGAGAGCGAACATCAGCGATGACAGCCTGTTGAGGTAGGCGAGCATGTACTCGTTCAGCATGTACTTCTCCTGTATAGCCACAACCGATCGCTCAGCGCGCCTGGACACGGACCTCGCCAGGTGCAGGCACGCGCCAGTCGTGGTTCCGCCTGGCAGCACGAACTTCTTCAGCTCAGGCAGCCTCTTACCTATCTCGTGGATGTGCTCCTCAAGCTCCTTGACGTCCTTCCTGTCGATCCTGCTCTTCGGCTGAGTCTTGTCGTTCCTCACCATCGCGAGCTCCGCGCCTATTATGAATAGCTTGTTCTGCACCTCCCTGAGCATGTCCGATATGTCCTGCTTGTTGTGCAGGCTGGACTTGGCTATGCCTATCACGCTGTTGAGCTCGTCGACAGAGCCTATCGCCTCCACTATGGGGTCCGTCTTCTTCACCCGGCCGAGGCTCAGCAGCCCGGTATAGCCGCTGTCACCGGTGCCCGTGTATAGATTCTCCATCCCTGTCAACATTATAGGAACGACTGATATTAATTTAAGTTGTGCGCCTAAATGTATAACCGCCTTTTCTGTGGGCTCGTAGTCGAGTGGTAAGACGTTCCCTTCACACGGGAAAGACCTGGAGTTCGATTCTCCACGGGCCCATATAATTCCCCGCAGTAGGTTTTTATAACTATTATATACCTATTATATAGTGGTTATATGTCTTATACTACCATACAAATAGCCAAGTCTACTAGGGAGAAGCTTAACGCGCTGAAGTATTATAAGCGGGCGACTTACGATGAAATCATCGAAGCGCTCATCGCCCTGATACCCGAAGGCGACGACGAAGGGAAATACACCCAGGAATTTAGGGCTTCTCTCCTTAGGGGTCTCATAGATATAAAGAATCGCAGGACTTACAATACCGCAGAATTGAGGAGCCGCCTGGGGGTATAGTGCCGAGTTTCGAAATCCAATACTCTGCAGAGGCAGCTTCACAATTGGAAATCCTAAGTAAGCCGATTGCAAGGAGGATATTGGATAAGATCGAGATCACGCGTAACGATCCATACAGGTTCTTCAAGAGGCTTGTCGGGAGGCCAGAGTATAAACTTAGGGTCGGTGACTACAGGATAATTGCGGACATAGAGAGCAAATCAAAACTGATTCTTATACGGTCAATTGGCCATAGGAAAAATATCTACGAACGGTTATAGCCATGCCCCTCAAACGCGTAATAACGCTGAAGGAGGCGCTTGCGATAAACATCGGCGCTATAATAGGCGCTGGAATATTCACGATAAGCGGCCTTGCCGCGGGGATAGCCGGCCCGTCGGTGATACTCGCCATACTCCTTGGGGGCCTGGTATCCATCCTGACAGGGCTCAGCTTTGCAGAGCTCTCGTATTCCACGCCCAAGGAAGGGGGGAACTACGAGTACGCCAGGGACTACATAGGCAAATACGCAGGTTTCATAGCGGGCTGGGTCTTCATAGCCTCAGCGGTGGTGGGCGGCGCGGCTGTAGCCATAAGCTTCGGCAGCTACTTCTCCAGCCTTTTCGGCGCCAACCTTAACGTTGACGCCGTGGCGGCAGTCATGATCGCCGTTCTCGGGATAGTCAACTACTTCGGCGTAAAGCACTCGGCCCGCCTCTCGCTCTCCCTTACGGTGATAAAGATACTGATCCTCGCGCTGTTCATAATAGTCGGGGTGTTCTTCATAAAACCCGGCAACTACTCCCCGTTCCTGCCCACGGGATTCGGGGGGCTCATCACGGCCTCGGCGTTCGTATTCTTCGCATACACAGGCTTTGCCAGGGTCACCACGATAGGCGAGGAGGTGAAGGACCCGAAGAGGACCATACCGCGAGCGATAATCTACTCGATCCTGATATCAGGTATAATCTACGCGCTTGTGGTCTTCGTGCTCATAGGGATTATACCATACGGCAACCTCGCGGCCTCGCAATCGCCGCTGCAGCTGGCTATAGGCTATGCCACTCACAACCCGCTGCTGGTCGAGATAATATCCCTTGGCGCGCTCTTCGCCACCCTAAACGTAGACCTGTCGATGATACTCGGGGTGTCCAGGGTCGCCTTCGCCATGTCCAGGAACAGCGACATGCCAGCGTTCATGGCCAGGCTGAACAGGTACGGCGCGCCAGACATCGCAATCGTGGCATCCACGGCGCTCATGGTAATAATAATAGTTGCGATAAGCTTCAGGGAGATAGTCTCGCTAATAAACGCTGCAGCGCTGCTCTCCTACTCCCTGGCAAACATAGCTGCTGTGCGGCTGGCGCTCAGCGGCGATCCGAAGAGGCACATGTTCAAGTCGAGGTACTTCGCGATAGTCCCGATAGCCGGCGTGCTGTCAACCCTTGGGCTGCTCGGCTTCCTCACTTCGGCAAGCCTGATTATCCTGGTTGTCCTGATCGCTCTGATAACTATCTACTATCTGCTTGCAGTAAGGCCGAGGAAGGGAGAGCATAGGGGAGCCAGAACCGCACCAACCATGTGACTACGATAATTAGAAGGTGTAGTCACATACTATTACAGATATCTTTCATTTTCCTTGATATACCTCCTGAAGAACCACTGAACAAATATAAAGTCGTTTTTCCGCACCTGTGACCTCTCCAGAGCGCGATAGTATCCCTTTCTGTCCCTAAACTTTATATCAATCATAGGATAGCCATTCCTATGGAGTATGAAGTTCATTATAAGCCTGCCAATCCTGCCATTCCCGTCACCGAAAGGATGGATAGTCTCAAATTTTACGTGGGCAAGTGCTGCAAGTTCTACCGGGTTGATTTTCGATTCTTCTCTGGAGTACCATCTAAAGAACTCAAGTATATATGTTTGGACATCTATGGCGCTCGGCGGCCTGAATCTGCTATTAGTTATGTAAACACCGTAGTTTCTAATTACCCCTGCCAGATCTGGCTTTGTCTCTCCAAGCAGCCCCTTGTGCCAGGCAAGTATAATGCCTATCGAAAGGTCGCCACTGTACTCCAGCATCCTATAAAAAATCCTTTTATGTGCCTCTGCTTCTTTGACGTCCCAAATCGGCTTATTATTCGGACTTATCCCCTCAGCCAAAAGCGCACTGGTCTCCGTAAACGTTAGCCTAGATCCTTCTATCCTATTCGTGTTATAGGTGAACCGTATGGCAAAGGCCTCAAGATTTTTTTCCCTGACGGCTTCCGGCGTTTCCTTCTGCTCCTTAGCGTATGCCTTTTTTATAGCCTCAAACTTCCCAAACCATTTGTCCTTATACAATCCATGAAGAAACTCGCTCTTTATATCGTCTAGGTGCGTAGGCGGCTTTCCCCCGACATACGCCTCCTTGTATTTTACCCTGCCCCCTTCCCTGTAAGTATGGCTCAAATAATAAGAAGGTTTTCCACCGCTAAGCCTCTTCTTAAGCGTCACCATGCATTAATTCTATCTTACAAATATATAAATATTTGCTTTTTTGTTTAAATGTAATATAAGATTGATATTACATTTATAGATTTTTTATAAAATTTATTAAAATGTAATACGATGGTCTGTCGCGTATTCTCAGATGTTATATGTAACCCCGTTTATAATGTAGCTCCAGCCGGATCCGAACCTCCTGTTCCTGACCGCTGCAAGCCTGCCCATACTCGCCGCGCCGGTAATCCCGGTTACAATCTGCCATGTCGCATTCGCAAAGGTCCGCGGGCAAGGGGGTAGTTCATATAGGACGCCCTATATTCTTAAATATCCTTAGCTGCCAATATTAGCATATGGACAATTGGGAAACCCTGGCGGACGACGATTCCATAGAACGGACCATCAAGGCGCTGGGCGCCAAAGGCATCGATGCGTTTGTTGTAGGAAACTCAGATGAGGCAAGACTCCGGGTCCTCGAGATGATACCCAAGGGCTCGGAGGTAATGCCAGTTACCTCGGCCACTTTGGACCAGACAGGCATAGCCGGGGAGCTGAACGGCCCGGACTACAGGTCGTTGAAGAAGGCAATACAGTCGGAGGACGACGAGGCGAAAAGGCACGAGCTTAGGAGGAAATCGCTCAGCCCTGATTACGTGATAGGGAGCGTGCACGCAGTCACTGAGGACGGCAGGGCCGTAATTGCCTCTGGGTCAGGCAGCCAGCTACCGCCATACTCGTACGGGGCCAAGCACGTCATATGGGTGGTGGGCACGCAGAAGATAGTGAAGGACCTGGACAGCGCGCTAAGGCGCGTCTACGAGCACTCCCTGCCGCTCGAGAGCGAGAGGATAAGGCGGATCGGCGCAGGAACTGGAAGCAACGTGAACCAGGTTCTGGTAGTGAATAGCGCCCGAAGGGGAAGGATAACCATCATCTTTGTGAAGGAGAAGCTGGGCTTCTGATTGCCTACGTGTATCCCCCAACCTCTTCCGAGGGGCCCGGCCTGCTTAGAACTGTATTTTTCTAGTCAATCCTGCAAGGCTATATACTTTCTCCAAATCGTCTCCGAGGCCCCCCATCCCATTTGCCCTGGCCTTCCCCAGGCTTGCTATGACCCGATTGCGTTTCTTCTCGTCCCTGCCGAACAGCGGCCTCAATTCCGGGTGCACTTTCAGCAGCTCGCGCTTTAGCGGCTGGCCTACCTTATCGGCCGATCTCAGAGCATCGTCTATCTCTTTGGCCCAGGTCCCCAGCAGCTCTTTTCTGGGCGGCAGTAGATGCGCCTTCCTTTTCATGCAATTCGGAGCTCCGCACTTGCACCCGCCCTTAAAACGGACATCGTCCATGGAGTATACCCTGTAATCCTCTGTCTGCTCCTCGCCTTTCTTTATGTCCCTCACAACAATACTGACATCGTCGCCTATGTCCAAGGTATTCGAATCGCACGAATGGTTGTTGTACAGGAGCCTTTCATCGCAATACTTTGTCGATGAGTTGTGCACAAAAGCGAATCGAAGCTCCTCCTTTGATAGCCCAGCAAGCTCTTCCTTTGTCCATGGCCTGCATCTCCCGCAGTCAAAATAGATTATAGTGCCTTTTGGAACAAACTGCCTTGCAAATACACCTTTGTCCTGGATCTTGCTTCTTTTTATGTCGAATAGGTCGGCGATCATACTTAGATATGGTAAGTCCGCCTTTTATTCTTTGGCTTGGACACTTTTCAGCAAGACGCTTATTGCCTTGCATGATGTATAGCTCCAGCCAGATTCGAACTGGCGTTTGCGGCTCCAGAGGCCGCCGTCCTTGACCACTAGACGATGGAGCTAGTATGCTAGGCTGCAATTCTAGCGACTATAATTCTGCGGTATGGTATAAATTAGTTCCCGTTCGCGCGCCATTCCTGGTCGAACCCTTTTAAACCTTCTTTGGCTTATTATGCGCGTGTACCGCAACAACGAGCTGGCAGGCATAGAGATACAGCACATCGTGCTAGCAGACATTGTCATGATCGTATCCTTCTCGCTCTTCCTTTCCGGAGGGATATACGCCCTTAGCTCTGGCTCAAGATTCCTGATGGACTTCCTGTCGTTTATACCCATAGTTGCGGTGGGGGTCACGCTCAGCTTCATACTTCACGAGCTCATGCACAAGTTCGTGGCGCAGCACTACGGCGCGATAGCGGGATTCCGCACCTCCCCGATGGGCCTTGCGATAACGCTCATAACCAGCGCGTTCGGGTTCATGATCGGCATACCTGGCGCAACGATGATATACGCGCACAACTTCACCAAGAGGCACAACGGGATAGTATCGCTCGCCGGCCCGCTGACCAACCTCGCGGTGTTCGCTGTCTTCCTGCTCATAGGGATTGCCGCCAATCCCCCTGCTGCATCGTACATGAGCCTTGTGATAAGTTTCACGATATTCATAAACCTCTTCCTCGCGTTCTTCAACATGCTGCCCATATTCCCGTTGGACGGCAGCAAGGTCTTCGTCTGGAACAAGCCGGTGTACTTCGCGATGATGGCGCTGCTTATCGTCCTCCTTATCACCTTCACAGCGATTTCGTGGACAACGATAGCCTTCATGCTGTTCGTCGCTATCATGTTCTCGATGATGTACCGGCAGGTCCTTTGATACCAAAACCATAAATATCTGATAAATGCCAGATAGCTAGGTTCGGATGACATTCCTCAACGGCAACAAGGACCGACGCAGTGACGAGAGGAAGGCCGACCTGGCGATTGCGGTCTCCTGCGTGAACACTCAGGCATACAGGGCCGGCGCAACAGTATACGAATTCAGGGACGACGGATTCTACAGGAGCCTGGGCATACCCCTGAGGAAGGGCTTCAAGGAATCCGACATATTCGACAGGATGCCCAAGCCGGAGTACCAGAACGGATGGCACAGGGACATAGCTGTAGACTCCAACAAGGGAGCGCTCTGCGTCCTGTCGGATTTCGAGTACAACATCTCCGACCAGGTGCGCCGGGCAGCCGACTCGATGATACAGAACGACACCGTCTCTGTGCTGGGCAGGGTCATAGGCTGGATCGACGTCGAGGAGATGCAGTTCAGGGAGAAGGCGATACTCCGCAGGATGTCGGAAGCTGCTTCGCACCCCAGCAGGATAAGCGACGCGGAGCTGGACATGCTGCCCAGGCTGATAGTGAAGACGCCGCTGCTCAAGGACATACACACCATCAGGCCCCCGTACCAGGTGTACGTGAACAGCTACGAGTTCGTGTTCTCGATAAACCTGTCGCTGAATTTTTTCGACGCGGAAAGCCACATCGGGCGGATACAGAAATTCGTCTCCGATGTAAACGACGAGCTGAAGAGGCAGGAGGACGACCAGAGGTTCGAGGTCGGAGTGACCCTCAGGCCAATACGGGACAGAATGATAAACGCGTCGCTCTACGCGATAGGGCTCAAGTCAAGGTACATAACATACAAGGAGAATTACGATGCCGTGTCTGTCCAGGAGCAACTGTTGGCCGTGGAGGAGATGTCAAAGCCCGTCCTGGGCGGAGGTAGCGCGCTTAACTGGTTCGTGCGCCTGTTCTCAGGGGAGATAAAAGCCGAAGAGCTCAACAGGTTCCTTGTCAACGGTAGGAGGTAGGGTTCCTTCTGATCCTGGCCCTTACAAGCCTCTTTATCAGCGCCACAGGGATCTTCCTGTCGGGCCTGAAGCGCACCGCAGACTTGGTGGTCTCGTACGCCCCCAGTTCCTTCAGGTGTTCCGCAATGACCGGCGGTCTTATGTACAGGCCGATGTGCCTGCCCATGAAGCCGAACCATGCAACGCGCCCCTTGTCGTAGCCAGGCATGCCGTAGCTTATGCTCTCCACGGCATCGGGCGCCACCGCCCTGATGGCGGCGCGGACCTGCCTCAGCTTCGGCCGCACCTCCCTCGGCGCCATCGCTATGTATGCATCAACATCCTTGGCGCGCCTCGCAGTTCGCGCCATCATTCAAGCCTCTTTATTATGTGGTAGCCGAACTGCGTCTTGACTATGCCTGACACCTTGCCCTTGTCCAGCTCGAACGCGGCCTTCTCGAACTCCCTGACCATCATGCCGTGGCCGAAGAATCCGAGGTCGCCGCCCCGCTTCCTGGAGCCGTCGAGAGAGTACTGCTCCGCGAGCTTGGAGAAGCTCTCCCCCTTCGAAAGCCTGTCCAGCACCTCCTTGGCTGTGGTTTCGTTCTTCACAAGTATGTGCGCGCATCTTATCTTGCCGGCCATGTTCTAACTGGGACCGTCAGGTATAAATATTATTTTCCGAAGACTTCTTACCGACTTCGGGCTTGCCCGAAAAGTTGGTGGAATGGAGAAGGATGCGCGGCCAGAGCTGAAATCCAGCCTGACTACGCCAGTGCAGAACGCGATAAAGAAGGAGTTCCATCTGCTCAACCCGAAGATGAACGGGATGTTCGAGGAGAAGCTGCTCGACGTGCTCGCGGGCTTCAAGGCTTTCGACGCCCTTCGCAACCCCAAGCGCCTGAATGAGGTGGAGTTCCTAGTGGCGAATGGGCTGAACCCTATGACCCGGATAAGGGACGGTGACATGGAGGCAAGGCTCTCGGACTACGCTAGCATGATAGGCAGCGGGGTCGCTGATCCCAAGGTCAGGAACGGATACGCCAATATATCAGACCTGCTCAGGGTTGCGGAGAAGACCTCATCGCGAGGGGAAACGGAGGATCCGCTCATGATCGTCAGTACGTTGAAGGGCTTGAGCAGGAAGAGGATAGCATACAACCACAACGGCTATAGCTGCAGGATAGAGCTTGGCGCGGAAAGCATATCGGTGGATGAGCGTCTTTCCAGGCACTTCAAGATGATCCCGTTAGGGATTTCCAGCAAGCCCCAGGAGCCGACGCGCCAGATAAAGGAGGTGATGAAGCGCATGTACGAGGGCGACCTGATGTTCGATGGCAAGGACAACGAGCTCGGGATGTCGGCCGCGATTGCCACGACGATATTCCTCGCCATCGAGAACTGGAAGCCGTGGGTGCTCAAGTCGCTAGCGGAGAACAGGTGCGCTTCGTCGTTCTTCATAATGAACGACGGCAGGCTCCAGACGGTTCCCGAATACGTGCAGTGGAAGGCGAAGGGGGAGAACGTTTCCAAGCGCATCGTGGACAGCATGCTCAGCTACATAGCAGTGCTCGAGTCAAGGGCCCCGACGAAGAGCGCAAGGCTGACTGTTGACGATGCCGAGCCCAACATAGTGGAGTCGACCTACATAGACGGCGACTCGATGTACACGATCTACTCGTACCGCAGGTTCAAGTGGACCGAGACTAGCGGGCTTCCCCGCTGACGGAGAATCAATAGCCTTTAATATTTCCTAAGCCGCTTATCTATGGATGAAGAAATTCGGCGACCAGAAGGGCCAGCAGGCAAGCCCAAGGTACAGGGTCGATTCGGAGGGCAGGACCATATTCCTCGACAGGGACCTCAAGCTCAGCGACGACGAGGCAGGGCGCCTGTCCTTCCTCGCCAGCATAAGGGCGCAGGGCAGGGCCGGAAGGTTCTACTACAAGCCTGACCCTGGGAACAGCGACCTGATAGAGCAGTTCTACTTCATGGTGTTCATGCACAAGAAGATGCCGGAGATAACGCTCAGTCACGAGTCCATTGTGTGGTCCAAGGACAAGATCGCGATAGGCTACCTTATCGAGTACTTCCCCGGTATAATGTTCGGCGAGCTGCGCGCTGCTGAGAACTGGGCGCTAAAGCCTGAGGCCGCTGCGGGACTGGTAAACATAGTGAACGCCCTATGGAAGAACGACATAAAGCACGGGGACCTGAAGGAGGGCAACGTGCTTGTCGGGATCGAGGCGCCCAACAGAGGCAAGGCCATCGCCATAGATGCGCATCCTCCGTCAATAACCCTAAACTACGACGCATTCTACGATGTGGAGGAGGCGGTAGACCTGCTCCGCATGCTGAGGATGGACGCCCCGGAGCTGCGGGGGATAATAACCGCGAACGCGGAGCCGGCGCTGGCCGGACACCTGCTCCTCCGCCTGAGGATATAGCCATGTCGTCAGTCGGCGATTTGCGCAAAACCTTTAAAGCCCTCGCCTGAGCTCTTCCTGTGGTGAATGGATGAAGGGATTGGTTTGCAGCTGCGGCGCGCAGTTCAAGACTGAGAACGAGAGGGAGCTTGTCGAGATAGCGAAGCTCCACGGCAGGATGTCCCATAAGAAGGAGTTCAACGACACCGACGCCAGGAAGATGATAAAGGACGTCTGAGCCTGCTACCTGACGAGGTAGACGTTGCTCCCAGCGGAGACCCTGTTCTGGAGCTTTATCCCCACGTCGTCCCCCGGCCCAGCCTCGTCTATCTCCTTCCTGTCTATCTGCATGCTAGCCACTGTCTCGCGGACCGGGCTGTCCTCGCCTATCTCTATAGTGTCCCCGACCTTCAGGCTCCCGCTCAGGCGTATGGCCGCCACAGAAAGCTTGTCGAAGAAATGTTCCACCTTACCAACCTGCTGCCTTTCGCTCTTCTGGGCATAGAGGTCCGAGAACTCGTCATCCTCCTCTTTAGAAACTGTTGTTACCTCTCCCTTGTCGCGCCTCTCGCGCTCGTCAAGGTCGTTCATAAGGTCGTCAAGGTCCAATCGCTCACCTGAAAACAATTCTCTGGCAGGGATTAAGAATGTTTTTATATCTCGGAAGGGAAGCGTACTAGGATGGAATGTCGGTTGTGAGGAGGAAGGAGGCGGAGAGGATGGAGACCAATGCGCTGGTCGACACCATAATCGGCAAGATAAATATGGCTGTAAGCGAGGAGCTGGTCCTCAAGCTTGATCCCCAGGATAGGTCGAAAGGCCTGTCGCTTACACAGCTGATAAGAAGCATACCGGAGCTGAGCGACGTGCGGGTAATAGCCGCGATAAGGCGCAATTCAGCTGTATTCCTGACGCAGCCCCTCTCCAATCTGAGGGACGGAAAGCCGATGTACTCGGACCCATACGAGGAGCAGGACGTAACCTCGATAATGAAGAGGCTGTACAACAACCTTATGGGTATGGACAGGGGAAAGCTCATGGAGCTTGCGGTCACGACAAGGGAGGAGCTCGAGCAGTACGCTGTCAACAGCTTCATTTTCTGCTACACCAACCTGTACGCGAACAACCAGTACAACATGGACTCCAACAGGGAGGACGACCGGCGCATAGAGGCCGAGATATACAACGCCATACCCGGCCTGGCAAAAAGCGAGGTGGAGAGGGCGTTCGGGGAAATGGTATCCGTGGAAAACAGGTACAGCAACGCCGACTTCGTGAACGACGATGGGTACAGGTCGGCGCTGGACAGGCTGGGCAGACTGGTCGTCGGGTCCATAAAATACCTAGGTGACGAGCAGCTCTCAAGGCTGGTCGACCTGTTCACCACGATAGGCGACCAGCTTAGCGACGAGCTGGAGGCTGCGATAAAGCAGGGGCGCATAGAATAGCCTATAAATATTTCCGGAATTGTAAGAACTATCAACGGACCGCGGTGTCCGGCATATCCCCAAGCTGATCCGATGGAAATAGGAAAAAGGGCTGGATCCCTGCCTGAAGGTGTAAAGAAGATGGACGACAGGATAGTCCTGGCATTTATCGGGAGCAAGGGCAATGTCTCCGACATACAGCTTATGGCGGCAGAGGAGCTGCTGGAACGCAATGCGCTGGGCCACTCCGGGATCGCCAGGGCGATAGACTCCGCAGACAGGCTGATAGACAGAGGCCTGGTCAGGGAGCTCAACCCATTCAAGGAGAAGGGCATCGGGATATGCGTGTACGAGCTGACGCCCAACGGTGTGGCTGAGTACGAGAAGGAGATATTCGGGAAGTGATGGCTTGAGCAGCAAAACCGTCAAGAGGATCCCGCTGAACCTAAACGCCGATGAGAGGCGCCTTCTGCTCACGGTGGGCGACAGGGGCGTGATGTCCATGGATAAGCTGGTGTTATTCCTGGTAACGCCTTACGATGGTCGTGATGCCGAAGAAAACCTGAAGGCCACTGTCGGCATACTCCGGAACTACAGGCTCATCGAGGACAAGCCCGGCGGCAAGGTCGGATTGACCCCTGCGGGACAGATGGAATACAAGATGCTGAAGGAACTGGGTGCAGAGCAATGAGCAGGAAACCGTTGCAGCAGGTCCACCACAGGCTCGAGGGCTATGCGAGGGTCGATGGCTCGCCGCTCATGGTGGACGCCAGAAAGGTGTCGCTGACCAAATCGGAGTCCAACGACCTGATAGAGCACTACAACATGGTGCAATCTGGGCCAGTTGGCGGAAACATGTTCTTCAAGTCTGATGTAACTGCGTTCAGCAGGAGGGGCATATCCAACGAGTACCACAGGCTTGCCCGCATACACGATGCGCTCCCCATATACGTGCCGGAACCGCTAACGCTGGTCTACAGCGTCGAGGCCCGAAGGTATGTCGGCATGATCCTTCCATTCGTCGAAGGCAAGCCCATGGACGAGCTGATGCTCGACATGACGCTCTCGCATAGGATCCAGGCGGCCTGCCATCTCACGACCATAGTAGACGTGCTTGCGACAAAGGGGATCTACCACTGGGACCTGACGGCAAGAAATCTGATGGTTTCAGTGTCTGGACACAGGCTGGAGCTCCAGGTCATAGACCCGATGCCCACCCTGTTCAGCGTAGGCCGCGATCATGTGGTGAATATCGCCCTTGAGCCACGCGGAAAGCACGATATAAGATCCGCAGCCTACGTGCTGCACAAGCTGCTCGGAGGCAACCCAAGGCTCCTGAACCAGATAATAATGGAGAATGCCACTCCAAAGGTTGCGGATGGCCTGACTAGGGTGCTCAGGCAGTTCAGGCAGACCAACAGCGAGGCGCTCCTTCTCGCAGCCATGTACGGCGGCGACCTTTTGGACGAGCTGATGGGCACGGACCTCGACAGGCTGGTGTGATGCAGAGTGCAAATGCGCTGCGGACAAAGGAGATCCTCTTCAGGCATGATATTCAATCGCTAAAGGGGATAATATCCACGGCCACCAGGATAGTGCCGGACGAGGATTACCACAACCTATACAAGAGGCGAATGCTAAGGGCCCTTGGCCTTACTGGTGAAATAATCTCCTTCCTGCGGATAGCGAAGCACGAGATAAAGCTGCCAGACCTCAGGCTTAAGCCCGGCAGCGAAGACCCTCCGCTCAGGAAGGACTATGTCTTCCAGGAATCGCATGCGGAGTTCATAGGCATAGTCCCCCACATACTTGGAAACTATGCGAAGCTCAAGTCGCATCTGTCCGGGGAGGACATCATGTCCATAAGGCATGCGATAGGCGCTTTCGTGAACATAGGACTCATAACCGACGACCATCTGGCAATGTCGCGCCAGCACACCCAGCAAACGGTAGACCTTGCAGTTGAGATGTTCGAGGAGCACTCCAGCGAGTCCACCGCAAGGCATGACACCGTTGTCGTCAACATGGCGTTCGCGAGGTTCTGGAAGCCGGAGCTTGCCGAGATTTTCTATAGGAATCCTGAATTCAGGGCGGTCGGCAGCAAGCTCTACTTCGAGATAGACTTCAACGAGGCCCTGGACAGCAGCCTTGAGGAGCGCTACGGCGTCAGGCTCGAGTCCATGATCAAGTCGCTCGGGCTGTGGGAGCTGGAAGAATCAACAAGCGGGCACAAGACAGAGACAGAATAGCTCCGCCAATCCTTTTTAATTAGCTGCGCCAATTACTACCATGCTCAGCCTTGGCCTTGCGGTCGCGTTCTTCGGAATGCTGATGTTCACATTGGGCGACTTCCTGTCCAAGCACATGTCCTCCAGGATAGGGAACAAGAGGTCTGCGCTGGCCATACTATCTGCCAATGTGATTCCCCTACTTCTCGGGGGCTATGCCATAGGCTTCGGGGACGTGGATGCCACAGGCGCAGCGTTCGCGGTGGCCGGGGGGATAGCGAACGCCGTGGCGTACCTGCTGTTCTTCAAGTCGCTGGAGACCGAGCAGGTGTCCAACACGCTCTCGCTCGCCGGTGTAGAATACCTCCTGATAACACTGCTCTCCATCCTGCTGCTCGGCGAGGCGGTGAACGGTGTAGTCGTGCTGGCGTTCGCAGGCATTTTCATAGGCGCCTTCCTGGCCACAACCGGCAAGAGGTTCGAGTTCAACTCCGGCTACATCCCCGCAATCGGTGGAATGGTGTTCTTCGGCATAACGTGGATACTGATGGCGTTCGCAGAAAAGGCCAGCCCTGGGATATTCACCCTGCTCCTCATAAACAGCTTCACGGCCATCCTGATACTTTTCGCGTACCTAAAGGCATACCCGGAAAGGTCCAGCAGGTTCAGGATAGGGAAAGACGCGTTCTACAGACTGGCGATCGTGGGGCTCGCCATGGGAATAGCCGCTGGCCTTGGAAGGACAAGCCTGATACTGATGGCCAAGCTCAACTTCCTTGCGATAGGCTCCGCGATCTACGCCATAGAGCCCGCAGTGATAATCTTCCTAGGCTACCTCATCTACAAGGACAGGTTCCAGGGCCACCAGATTGTCGGATTCGCGATGCTGATCCTTGCGGCGGTCGCGCTGAGCCTAGCATAGACCTTTTCTTTGAATATAGAAAAGTTTATATATGTATATTCCCACAATATTAGTGGGAAAGTGATGGCCGTTGTCAGAGTGGATCAGAAAATGAGGATAAGGCTGCCGAAACGGATAAGCGGCAAGCTCAGGCTTAAGGCAAAGGAGGCGCTCAATATAGAGGAAAAAAACGGCGAGATACGCATAAGCAAACTTAAAGACAATTTGAGCGAAAGCTTAGTTCTAAGGGACATGATAGAGAGGCCGATGCACACGAAGATGAAGATAACAAGCGAACTCCTTGATAAATGGGAAGAGGAGATGTGGTCATCGTGATAATAATAGATTCCAATGTACTAATATTTGGCGAAACTTTCGGAGCCCCAGAACGTGATTTGGCAATCGCCAAGTACAAGCACGCTATCGAGCAAGGGCGGATAGGCATAAACGTAATTATACTTTCAGAAGTATTCCATAAGGTTCAGAAAATAAATGGCAGGGAGAGCGCATCATTAAGGGTGCGCGATTTGCTTAACGAGCCCGCAGCAGACTTCCTCGAGTTTACTGCTGATGTGGTAATAAGGGCGGCGAAGCTTGCTAGGGATTTCCAGATGAGCATAAACGACGCGCTTATCGCACAGCAGGCATTCGAGACCGATTCCCCCGTTCTGACAGACAACGTAAAAGACTTCAGAAAGATAAAGTCGATAAAAGTTATCCCGCTCAGGGACCACGCATAAAAAGGTTTGCGGGCATAGTTATCTGTCAAGAAGTGCATCCTAATGGACGGAATAGTCTGCAAGGGCATATCCAAGACCTACGACGGGAGGAATTACGCGCTCAAGGGCGTGAGCCTGAGCTTCCCCAGCAGGGGGATAATCGCCCTGATAGGCCGCAACGGCGCCGGCAAGACCACGCTGGTGCGAATACTTGCCACGCAGCTCATGCCCAGCGGGGGCAAGGCCTACATAAACGGCGTTGATGTGGTCAAGGAGCCGGCAAGGGTGCGCGACATGATAGCGATAGTGCCGCAGGAGGCCAGGGCCATACCCTGGCTGTCGCCGTACCAGACGGTCTTCAGCTACCTGCTCTACAGGGGCTTCGGCTACGGAGAGGCGAGGAAACGGGTGAAGGAGGCCCTTAGAAAGTTGGGCCTGGGCCACCAGGAGAACAAGCTCAACAGGATGCTCTCCGGGGGCACGAAGAGGAAGGTGATGGTCGCCACTGTGCTGTCCTCCGGCGCCAAGGTGATATTCCTTGACGAGCCCACAACCGGACTCGACCCTATATCAAGGGCGGACCTCTGGAACCTGCTCAACGCGCTTAAGAAGGAGTACCTGATATTCCTGACAACACACTACCTCGAGGAGGCGGAGCACCTGGCCGACAGGATAGGGATAATCGAGGAGGGCAGGCTGCTGGCCATAGGCTCCATGGACGAGCTGCGTAAGAAGGTGGGCCACCAGTACAGCATAAGGGTGACTCAGGCGACGAGGCCGAAGGCGTTCGCAGGCATGCGCACCACAAAAATCGACGGCGGCCACCAGCTGATGACCAGCGAAAGGAAGGCGTTCGAGATAACCAACAGGCTGGTCCGCGAGCGCGTCAGGTTCTCGACTAACCCGATATCGCTCGAGGACATATTCTACCACTTCGCCAGGAGGCAGATAACCGAGGAGAACGGGGAGGGAGAGGAATGGTGAGGAAGAACATAGCGAGCCAGCTTTGGGCGTCTGTGCTAGTCAACGCAGTCTACGCCATGGAGAACTACCCGATAATGCTCATCAACACGCTGCTTGCGCCCCTGTCCATTTTCGTGATAATAGTCCTTGTCAGCCATGGCGGCCTCCTGAGCGTAGGGATAGTAGGCGCTCTTGTCATGACGATGATAACGGCCGGCGTCGGCCTTCAGGGGGACCTCTCGCACCTGAAGAACGACATGAAGCTCCAGGACATGGTGGTGTCGTCGCCCACAAGCTCGCTGGTATACGTAGCGGGCATGGGCCTATCCGAGCTCGTGTTCGCATCGCCAGTGATAATACTGCTGGCTGTGCTGGCTACAGTGTACGTGCACCCAACGCTGATGCAGACCGTGACTATAATGGGTGTCATGGCCCTGACGTTCGTGTTCTCCATAGTGCTCGGCTTCATACTGTCAACTCTCACCACCGACGTAGTGCAGAGCTGGGGCTTCTCCGGCGCCGTGGGCGTAGTGCTAAGCACACTGCCCCCGGTATACTATCCTATCAGCTACATACC
Organism: Microcaldota archaeon; assembly: GCA_028866905.1. GTDB lineage: Archaea > Micrarchaeota > Micrarchaeia > Micrarchaeales > Micrarchaeaceae > JAGWHI01. Next base: position 4,725 of record JAGWHI010000015.1, on the reverse strand, counting down.
CATGCCCTTCCAGTACATAGCGTACATATCACCGACCACGTACGCGGCGCAGATAGCGCAGAGCGCCATAGGCTTCACAAGCGTACCTGCGGCGAACCTGGCGGTAGACTGGGGCGTGCTTATAGCGGTGTGCGCAGCGCTTGTGGTGCTCGCCATAAAGAAGGCGAGATGGCGCGAGCCCTGACTACTTCCTGTCCGATCCGAGCTTAGACAGGTAGGTCACGAAAACCACGGCGATTATGGTCACCACTATGGCGTAGGCGAACATCGCGGCCAGGGTCGACTGCTTGCCGAAGAAGTCGGTGAAAGCCGTCTGTATCGCAGTGTTCCATGCAAGCGCTGCCACAAGCCCGAAGGCCGTGGTTATCAGGGTCACCATGTTGCCTATGGCCCTCCTCCTCAGCTCGTCCGCCTGCGACCTTATGGCGCTAACCTGTTTCGGCATGGAATCCATCGCTACTCGCTGCCAAGGCTTTTAAACTTTGCCAGAATCCAGGAAGTGCTCCTTCCTCTCGAGCTGGAGCGTCCTCCAGTCGTGCCCGCAGAAGCTCTGCACGTGCATGTCGTGGTCGTGCATCAGGTACTTCATCGCCTGCCTCATGCGAGGGGGCGAGCCAGGATTCTTCCCGCAAAACTTCCTGAGCAGCAACTTTGCAAGCACGTCGTTCTTGAAGGCCGTGAACCTCTCGTCTATTGCGAGATAGGAGTCCACAATGCTCTCCCCTATCAGGTCTGTCGATTTGTACGTCGCCTTCCTGCCCGTGAAGGTGTTCAGTATGAACCAGTACGGGCTGTGGCCGTCCACCCTGAAGTTCACCTTTATATGGTTCATAGCGAGCTTCCTCTGCCTGTAATCCGGATCGTCCCTTCCCGGCGTCTTTACGAACCCCTTCTTCACAAGTTCGCCCAGCACCTCCTTCACGGCTTCATCCTTCGGTCTCGGCCCCTTGGCCTGGCGCTCCAATTTCTTCTGGAAGTTATCCGGATGCCTGGCCATGCTCAGGTAGTGCGATACGGACCTTGTGGTGAGGTTGCTCGCGCTAGCCACCAGCTCCAGCACCTTCCTCGAATCAGCCAAGCTCTCCGCGGCTACCTTGGCCATAGAGGCCACGTTGTCTATCGCAATGCTCCCTGTCTGCTTGAAATCGGTGTCCATTATCCTGCTGCCATTCTGCGGCCTGCCGTTTAATCTGGCCTCCATTAAGATCAGATTGAATCGAGCCGTTCAGATATAAATATCTTGCATCTTCGGCGAATGACGCCATTTTGGGCAGGTATAAATATTTCCAAAGACTAATGGACCAATATGACCGGCAAGCAGAAACAGCTCGACAAGGCAGACCTGAAGCTTCTCAGGGCGATCTCGCCCCCGCACTTTAGCGATAAACCTTTGGGGACGATAGCGAACGAGACAGCCATGCGGGAGGATTATGCCATGAAGCGACTCAAGCGCATGGAGAAGCTCGGTTACGTCAAGATGCGCAAAACTGCGGACATCGTATCATTTGGAACCACGGAATACGGCAGCATAACCGGGCAGCTGTCCGCAACGTACGAGCGCCTTGGCAAGATAGATACCGAATTGGGCAGGTATGCTGCCAGCGAGGTCAAAGTGACGCTGGAAACGGTAATGGGCGTTGCGAGCGTTGGCGGAAATAGGCCGCCGCTGAGAGCCACGATATACACCGAACGGTCAAGGAACTTCCCATAAAAAGAGGTGGAACAATGTCTAAAACAATACCAAGGCAACTAGACAATAAAGACAAGAGGCTGCTTCGCGACATGACGGAGCTCAAAGGATTTCAGTATACCGATCACATAGCCCATGTCTCGGAGATACCAAAAACGGAAGCGGAGAGGCGCCTGAAAAGGCTTACCTCTCTAGGATATACTGAAAAGTATATCAACACTGGGTCGCCTCTTTCCAAAAACGCATACCAGGTGCTGGAGCAGGGCCAGATAGTGGCCCACCTGCTGGAGGCTGCGGATCTACTTCAGCGCTCCGATAAGGGCATAGCGGGCGATGTGAACAGGATTGTGGACAAGTTCACAATCAAGTCAGAGGATTAAAAATAGGTAGACCCATGCCGCAGCAAAAGGTCCAGCCGCTTGATGCAGTAGACGCAAAGATCCTGCTCAAGTGCCTCAGCAGTCCTATAACCCATAACCTGAACCCATGGGGCATAACAAGGGCGGAACACCTGGGAAGGGGTATAGCCCCGGACCACCTGAGAAGGCTTGCCAGGCTCGGCTATTTTGAAAGAGTGGGCAACAGCTATAAGCCAACGACCCTCGCGCATGCTGTCGGTGGCATTGTAGACACCGAGCTGTGGCTTAGGAAAAACCGCGGCGAAACTGCAGAGATAAACCAGGAGCTTGTAGACAGGCTCAACTCCAGCCTGAACGGCATAGCGGAAAAGCCTGACGGGGTGCAGAACCTAATAAAGATGGGGATGAAATTCTGAACAGTGCCATCGTTAGGAATATATATCTCGGAAAACCCAATAAGTCGGATTGAATGTCCTCTAATTTCTACAAGCCGAGGCCGGAAGGCATACCCGCAGGGAGGTCTACCACAATAGACGATGCCCACGAGATGAAGAAGGCGCTGCTTGACATACAGCTCAGGGACATAACTGGAAACGAGGCCCTTCTCAGGAAGTTCACCAGCCTCCTTGATATAAAGGAAAAGGAAAGGAAACAGGAGCACAAGTGGTTCTACGACCTTGTATCGCTGCTCGGCCACTCAAGGAAGCACGTAGCAAAGTCTGTTAGGGCAGAGATATCCGAGGTCAGCGCGTCAGGCCCCGAGCAGATAAAGGAGCACATCAGGGACGCTGTGATATTCATAGACCAGGGCAACCTCTACATGGCAGCCGAGTGCATAGCAGAGGCTGCGTACGAAGCCTACCAGTACGACGCCAAGGCCTCCGATGTCATCAGGCTGTACGCAAGCGCGCACAGGCTTTTCTCGGCAATAGGGGCAGAGCACGAGGCCATGACGATGCAGGACACAGCCTCTGACATAGAGGAGTCCGTGAGGAAGGGTGGCGAGTGAGATGGCCACAAGGAGGGCGGAGAGAGGCACCCCGATAATGGTGCTGATGGACCTGACCGGCGACAAGCTGCTCAAGAACATAGACAACGGCATCTACCAGGCCATGAACGCCTCGGTGGACCGCTACATTGTATCAAGGCTGGCGATAGATATGGCGCCCAGCAGGAGGATCAAGGAGTGCATACTGGAAACGCTAGGGACAACTGGCGAGAACGGCAAGCTTGCAACCAGCATAGAGGCGCTCATAAGGAACGGCTTCATAGGTATGGGCGACAACCAGAAGCGCCATTCGGTGTCGCTCTTCATGAAGCAAAAGGGGGAGGAGAAGATGAGGCACCTGCGTTCGGAGCCTAAGCTCATAGAGCATTTCAACAATGCGCTGTTCACAAGCGAGGCCGTGGCCAGGGGGTTCCTCAAGAAGAACGGCCACGAGATATACCATACTGACAAGTTCAAGGAGCACTACATGAAGTACATGAGGATAAAGCGCAGGTAGGTGTTGGCATATGCAAAAAGAGACCCCCAAAGGGAAGGAATCCAAAGAGGTGGTGATGCTGGGTACAGATACAAGCCACATAATGCTACGCGTTGCGCCTTTTGCCGTAGGGCCCGGATTCAGGAGCGCTGGCGTGTCGATAATATCGGACAACGTGCTGGCGATAAGCAAGGATACATGCATAAAGCTGACGGACAAAAAGGACGAGCTCGAGCATCTTACAGTTCTTTATGGGATCGACCCCAAAAACACGTCAAAGCCCAAGTTCAGCGTACTCGGGAGGAACTTTGAGTTTATGGGATACGGTTTGGAAAGGTCGGATACAACACTGGGGGACATGATGCGCACTGATATAGGCAGGGCCTTCATATCAAGATCCGCGGACGAGATTGTCGAACAACTCAACGAGGCAAAGTCCAACTACCACGACATGGGCCATATACACGGCGACCCCCAGCCGGACAACGTAGGTGTGGTGCTGGGTAAGGATTCGATCCAACTGAAGCTTTTCGACCCCAGGCATTTCGAGTTCACATCCTATGGCGGCGTTCCGGCTAACGAAGAGGCGATGATATGGGACGGGAAGCTCTTCACACTTATGATCGAGGGGATAAGGGAGATAGAGAAGAAGGCGTGGCATGGCTTACTGGACTAAAGCGGACAAGGCCAATAACGGCGGCAACTACGCAGCCGGCGTAGCGGTCGGCTTGCTGAGGGAGATGTGGGAGCGCGGCGGAATCAGGAGGGAGAGGGACGATGAACAGTACGCCGCAGCCACAAGGAAGATGATCGATGTGCTTCTGGCAAGGGCGCTGAAGGGCTTCTGGCCGTCCGATCAGAACAGGGTCGAGCGTTTCGACATAGCCGATGCTAATCCAAGGACTGAGGAAGCGTGGATCCAGATGATGTTCCGCGGCCTGGTCATGGCAGACTACGCGAAAGAGCTCAACTTCTCTAACGATATATTCTACAAGCTGACGACAAAAGGCAAGCAGAAGTTCCTGGGCCTTGCAGGCCTTAGCGCGGCAGAGCAGCTCGCATTCGATGGCGAGATCGCGTTTCAGGAAGGTATGCGCGCAGGATTCCTGGAGCGAAAGGAGGAAAACGGCAAAGAGATTGTTGAGGGGACGCAGAAGCTGAGGGTCATGCTACGCAGGATACAGGACAATTC
>JAGWHI010000029.1 GCA_028866905.1 Microcaldota archaeon | reverse complement strand
CTTGGCGTGAACGGCATCATCGACGGGATAATAGCCACAGTGAAGTAGTCATTTTTCTATATATGCCGTGTTCTCTGAAGGGTCTACAAAGAGCCGCGCTTTACACTTTAATAAAAAGTCAAGGCCCAATATAGAAATGCTGGAGTATACTGCTTCCTTCCTGCTCCATTCTGTCCTTGCGACCATCATGTCATCAAATTCGATTCCGGCTAGTTCTCCGCCCATATCCCTGAAGTTCATGTAAACTTCGTCTGCGCGATGCATTGCTATTTTAGTGCCTCCCATAAGTGCATCATGGTCGAATTCGAGATCCTTGGCATAAACCCTTACTTTAGACGAAACGAACTCATCGATGAATGTTACTGGGCTTCCTGTATCGAGTATAAACGCAACTGGCACCGGGCCTCTTGATTTAATCCGTACTGTGGCTACTACGGACAATCGTGTCCTGGTTTTATCGAACTCCAGTGGAATCTTCAACCGCACACCCTCCAATTAACGGCCAGTGTCCTGCGGGGCACAATTCGCAAACGATCTTTTCAAGCCCGAATACCAAACGCAAATTAGCCGGTTAGTATAGTATGTCGGTCCCCTTTCTGGGTATAAACTGGACAAGGACCGTAGTCAACTCTGTGTTTTTGGCCTTCAGGGCGGCCATTAGCCCACTAAGCGTGGAATTGTGCCCAACAACCTTACCGTTGTCTATCGCAACGTACTGGTTGCCATAATTTTGGCGCAGGCGCTCATAATGGGATCGAATTATCCTGTCATTCTTTTCCATTTTTCGGATAAGCTGCAGTTCCCCTGACTCTTGCATTAGCACACCATTACAAATTCATCAGTCTAAATTATTAAACCTTGCCTTGCAGTTCCGCTAAATCCCGACGTGGAAAGATATTTAAGCTTCACGAGAGAATCCCACTCGGGTGTACCAATGAAGATATCGGAGATATACAACATGGATATCTACAGCGACGCAGGCCAGTATCTAGGAGAAGTCCGTGATGCTATAGTGGACCTCGAGAAGGGAGAGGTCAGCAGGCTACTGATGGAGGAGTGGAAGAACTCGAACCGCGAGGAGGTAAAGAAGATACTCCAGCACAAGAGCATACTCTTCAGGAACATAAAGAACGTGGGCGACGTGGTCCTCGTGTCCGCATCGGGACAGGCCGCAAGGCAGTCCGAGAGTGCTGCGAGCGCCGAGGCGTCCGACTTAGCCTCGAGATAATCAGGATTCCTTATTCTCTTTTTCTCCTTCTTCTTTGTTTTGGTTGTCCGTCTTGCGGAGCTTCTGTGCCATTGCGCCAATGGCTGGCTTGACGTACTTGAACGCAACGATGCCGAAGTTTGCTATGCAGCTGGGGCAGAGATCCCCGTGCGAAGCTGCCAATGGCATGGCGGAATCGGATGCGCTGTCTATGGCGTTGGACACCTCGTTTCCCACCTTCCTGAGCGTATCCTTGACGTTGCCCTTCCTCTTATGCAGCCCCATCCATTCCCCGTGCGACAGCCTGTCGCCTGATACTATCTGACAGAGCGGATATTTATCCCTTTTCAGCCGTCGGCTATCCCTAATCTACGATTTTAAGCCCGCTAAGCCTCTTCAGTTCGCCGTCAAACGTTGCAATGGATGTTATCCCATTCATCCTGCAGGTCGCTATTATTGTGCAGTCTGTAAAACTAAGCCGTGCATTCTTCTGCGATTTGAAGATTCTCCACGACTCTTCGAAGATGTCAAGGTCTATCTTAACCATGGTCACGGTGTCCAACAGCATCTGTCCCATCTCTATGGCCCTTTTCAAGTTTCCCGTCCTTGCAAGCGTTGTTGTAACAACCTCGTCGAATATGTAATCTGTCATGATGGGCTCCCCATGCTTGTTTTCCCCGATGTCCGCCTCTATAGCCAGCGCCCTGCTGTGGAAGCGATCCCGCTCGCTGGAATTGGCTATAATGAAGCTGGTGTCGAGCAGTATCATGTTCTAACCGTATAGTATCCTGTCGATCTCCTGGCTGCTGTTCTCGGTTCCCTCTCCCCAATCAAACTTCGGCATGCCTCTGAACTTCGGCCTTCGCCTTTTTTCATCCTCCTTTACCCACATCTCCATTGCCTGGGTCAAGGCTTCGCCTAGCTTCATATCCTCCTCAGCAGCCTTGGACTTGAACTTACGGAAAACAACTTCCTGGAGTCCCCTTATCGTAATATTCACACAAGTCACCAATATCATACTTGTATGAAAAGTATAAAAGGGTTTCTGCACGGCTGTGTTATTTCTTCTCCAGGACCTTAGGCAGCCTCACTCCCCTCTGGCCGTTGTACGTTCCTGAGTACGCGCTGCCCACGCGGTTGTTGGTCTTTATGAATATTATGTGCGCGAAGCGCATGCCGGGCAGCAGCCTTATCGCGTACGGCGCGTTGTTGACCACCTCGAGCGTTATCGTGCCCTTGAAGCCAGCGTCGACTATGGTGGGCGGCATGGACAGGCCGTGCCTCGCCCACGAGCTCCTCAGCTCAACGAACCCAACGACGTCGTCCGGCATCTCGAGGTACTCCACCGTGGACAGCAGCACCTGCTCGTGCGGCTTTATTACCATGGACCCGGGCTTCTTGGTCACCTCGTAGGTGTTGTTCACGTGCGACTCGTCCGTCGGGTCGAGGGTGAAGTCCTTGTAGAACTCCTTGTGCCGTGCGATCTCGTCGTCAAGCCTGAAGTCTATGCCGTTCTCGCGTATGCTGTCATCGTGGAATGGCTCAATGACGAGCCTCTTTGTCTGTATCGCAGCACGAAGGTCGAAGTCTGCCATCACCATGTCATCATCTCATAATCCAAGTTCCTTAACCACAATCTGGTGTATCTCATCTATGCCCTTGCGCCCGTCGATCTTCACCCAGCGCGACCCCTCAGGGTACTTATCGGACATCATGCGCTCGTATATCCCGCGGACCTTGTTGAGGTAGAGCTTGTCCTTCTCGAACTTGTCCGGGTTGTTCGACTTCTGCTTGTTCTTCCTCTCGAATGATAGCTCAGGCTGAACATCTATATAAAATATCACGTTCGGGACCGGCAGCTCCAGCTGACCAACAACCTCCCTGGCGGAATCGTAGTCGAATCCGCCGGACGTCTGGTAGGCCACTGTCGACAGGAAGTAGCGGTCCATGATCACGGTATTTCCGCCGGCAAGGTCGCCGAGCACCCTCTGCTTGTCCTTGGATATGTCCGCCAAATACAGCATCAGCAGCTCCTCCACCAGGAACTTCCTCTTGCCGTACAGGAAGTCCTCCAGTATTATCCTGCCGTACTCGGACTTGTAGTCGGGGTAGGAGTACACCGAGGCATGGGCGCCGGCCCTGCCAAGCGCTTCGCTGAGCAGCTTGGACTGCGTCATCTTGCCGCTGCCGTCTATGCCTTCGAACACTATGTGACGAGGATCCGTGCCACCACCAACCATCCAGATTCAAACAGGCTGAGATATAACCCATCAAAGCCTTAAATATCTTCCCGAGAATACGATATGAAGAGCGCGCTCCTATCGTCTAGCTCGGCCAAGGACATGGGGCTTTCAACCCTAAAACCCGGGTTCAAATCCCGGTGGGAGCATCGGAGAATAGGGGTTATATATAATTCGATGAAATGTCCCCCTTCTCTAAAATAGTTTTAGCAGGGGGATAAGAAAATCTAGAGATAAGAAATTGTCAATTTACCAATATGCCCGTCATCTTTGAAGAATTTAGCTTCACATTCCTCAACAATAGGTGTAATTTTCTCGATAGCGTACCTAAATTGATCATTTATTCTTTCCATTGG
>JAGWHI010000014.1 GCA_028866905.1 Microcaldota archaeon | reverse complement strand
CGGCAGGTCGAGATACTCGTATTATAAGCTTGTAGAGAACGGCATTATAAAAAGAGTGACTATTTCTATGGATAAGCTTAGCAAGTTGCGCATCGATATCATTTCTATAGTGCTGAAAAACACAAAGATGTTCTTTAGTAATAGGGCACCCTATCAATATACTGTAATCGAAGAGGTTATAACTCCGAATAATCGCTACGCGGTCATAGCAGATACGGGCGTGCCTGATGGGTTCATATTAGTGCTCCCAGTGCATAACGAGGGAGACAGGGAAGAGCTTGAAGAGCGTTTCAGAGCAATAAAGGGAATGAGACTAACCAGCATGATAGTGAGTAATGTTATGACTGGCGGGTTATGCATTAGAAGATTTGATAATATGTACGCAAAACAATATACTGATCTAGTTGAAACTCATAAGCTAGCTTCAGAAAAACCAATAAAATATTAGGCTAGATAATATATCTAAATTGTAAACTGACTCATGGCTGACCAAGAAGTTAGGTTTGGCTGCCTTTATTTAGGAGTTACCCATCATACTATTCATCCCAGTATACAGGCTTCTCTAAAAACCTGTTACTAATCACACTTGGACAGCGCCTTTTAAATACCTTTTGTACCGGTTTGGGTATAGCCATAAATAGGCTATTCCACAATGCCCAGCCCCACGAACTCGTGGCCGCTGTAGAGCGCGAACCTTCCGAACTCCTTGAACGACTGGAAGCTCTCAAGCGGGTACCTCTCCTTTATCCTGATCTTCCCCACTACCGAGTTGTTGGGCTCCAATACCCGCCCGAATTCCAGGCTTTCAGCTGTGACCGGCGAAACTACCTCATCGGGCACCAGGGATTCCACATGGAGCTCTATGTTGTTGACCTTTATCACTGCGTCCTTGCTCTTGGTGTCGAACTCCTTGATCAGGAAGACGCGGCAGCCGAAGCTGTTGCTCGCCTTGACCTCAACGTCAGGGTCGTACACTATGTCGCCCCTCGACACCTTCGCGCTGCCCTTTACGGCGAACACTATGCTGGATCCCCTGCCAGCCTTCTTGACGGGCTTGCCCTTGAGGTACAGTCCCGAGACCGTGGCAGTGGCTCCGCTGGGTTCGACTCTCACCTTCTTGCTGAGCTCTATGCTGCCGCTGTAAACGACTCCGAAGTGGCCGAGGCCCCTGTCAGTCTCAATGCTGTCCTGGACCAGGATCCTGAGCTTTCCGTCTGGCTTGTGGCTTCGGATCTCCGCTTCCAACGTCCGTTCCAGAAGCTCTATCATCGTGCTTCCCCTGTACCATGGCATCTTGGAAGATCGCTTCACCAGGTTCTCCCCGTCGTAAGCCGATATCGGTATGTAGTCCACGCGCCTGTCGAAGCCTATCAGGCCCAGGTAGTCCCTGACCTCCCTCTCCATGGCCTCGTACTTTGACCTGTCGTACTTGACTGTGTCCATCTTGTTTATGGCGACTATCAGCGACTCTACGCCCAGCAGCTTAGCCAGGTATATGTGCCTCTTGGTCTGCGGCTGGAACTTCTCCCCAGGCTTGGCCGACACCAGCAGTATCGCCATCTCAGCGTTAGATGCTCCGCTTATCATGTTCTTTATCAGCTCCAGGTGGCCCGGCACGTCTATGAGCTCGAACACGTTCCCCTTGTAGATGACGTCCGCCCTCGTGGTCTCTATGGTCATCTCCTGCTCGCGCTCCTCCGAGAAGCTGTCGAGTATGAACGCGGGCTCGAACCTCTTGCCCTTGTTGGCCTTCCTGACCTCCGCCACGCGCTCCTCGGTTGTGGATCCGGTCAGTATCAGCAGCTGGCCGATCAGCGTGGACTTCCCGTGGTCCTTCTCGCCAAGCATAGAGACTAGTCGCTTCTCCATTCGATCACATGTAGCCCAGGGCCCTCAGCTTCTCCATGATGTAGGCCTTCTCCTTGTCCTGCTGCCTTCCCGCGCGCTCCTCCTCCTTCGTGCCCCTGAGCTCGTCGACGATCTGCTCCACCGTCTTGGCGTTAGACTTTATCGCGTTTGTGCAGTGCGTGCACCCCAGGCTCCTGAATCTCTGCCCCTCCTTGGAGAAATACAGCGGGTTGAGCGGCACCTTGTACCTCATTATGTAGTTCCAGATGTCTATTTCGTTCCAGTCCAGCAGCGGGTGTATCCTTATGTGCTCGCCCCTGTCGGTCTTCGTTGTGTAGTTGTTCCACAGCTCAGCCTTCTGGTCCTTGTAGTTCCACTTGAAGTCCTTGTCGCGCAGGCTCATGTACCTCTCCTTCGACCTTATACCGTGCTCGTCCCTCCTGATCGACACGATTATCGCGTCGAAGCCCTCCTCGTCCATGAGCTTCTTGAGCGCGACCGTCTTGTTGCTGCCGCAGCAGCTGAAGCCCGTCATTTCCGGCTGTATCCTGCTCTTCGCCACTATGAGCTTCATGTTCCACTTCTTCACAAGGTCGTCGCGGAACTTGTATGTCTCGGGGAAGTCTATCCCGTTGTCTATGTGTATTACCGGGAACGGCACCTTCCCGAGGAAGGCCTTCCTGACCAGGGACACCATTGTCGTGCTGTCCTTGCCCATCGACCAAAGCATGCCTATCTTCTTGAACTTCGCGTTGGCCTCGCGGATCAGGTATATCGATTTCTCCTCCAATTTGTTAAGGTCTTGCTCTATCATGGTATCATCCCACCTTTCTGTTAAGGAGAAGGCCCTTCAGGTGTATCGTCGCGCCCTCGAATAGGCCTTTGTCCCTTACGAAGACGGGTATCCTGTACATCTCCTTGTAAGCGCTGTCGTATATCGAAATGTGTGCTGTGGTGAGGTCCTCCTTGCCCTTGAGCCTCTTCGGGTAGAAAGCACGGTAGTATTTCGCCCTGCTTCGCTTCAGCGCCCTTGAGAAAGCGGCCCAGTTCGCACTAGTAGGGCTGGCGTTCAGCCTCTCCACGATCGGATTGCTTGCGGGTTTCCTGCCTGCCTGTTTGGTTTTCGCTGCCATATCACTCACACTAATTATGTATAATTACGAATTAATTATGTATAATTAGGTATAAAAAGGTTTGTTTTAAAGGATATAGCGGTTAAGATGAAGTCGAAGAGACGAACGAAGAAGCAGGAATTCACCTCAATATCCATCCCGACAACGCTCTTCAAGAAGGTGGAGAAGCACATAGAGGAAACGGGGTTCCCATCGGTATCCGGATACGTGGCGTACATCCTCAGGGTGCTCCTGACGGAGGGAAAGAAGGACAAGTCCGACTACGAGGCCGAGCTGATAAGGAAGCGCCTCAGGGAGCTCGGATACGAGGTCTGATCAGAGCGACCTGATCTCCTTGATTACCTGCCTGGCGTGCCCCAGCGGCTGCACCTTCGGGTATATCTTCGCGATCTTGCCGTCCTTTCCTATTATGTAGGTCTTCCTGAGCGTGCCCCAGCCGAAGAGCCCCCTGTCGCCGTACGCCTCGTACTTCTTTATGGTCCTGCTCTTCGGATCGGACAGCAGCGTCACCTTCAGCCTGTACTTGTCCGTGAAATCGCAGTGCGATTCCTCCCCGTCGCTGCTGACCCCGAGCACCTCTGTGCCGAGCCTGTGTATCTCCTGCAGGTGCTTGGTGAACTCCTTGGCCTCTATGGTGCAGCCCGGGGTGTCGTCTTTCGGGTAGAAATACAGCACTACCTTTTTCTTGCCCTTGTAGTCGCTCAGCTTGTGGACCTTCCCGTCAGAATCCGGGAGACTGAAACTTGGTGCCTTGGCTCCTTCCTTCAACATTTTACCACCGATATAACACTCGCCAGTGAGACTATAAATATCTTAGCGGAGGGAATAGGTTAGGCTATTGCTGGTAATCCCATGGGAATATTCGACGCGCTGAAGGGCAGGAAGGGTCCCAACCTCAGCGTGTCCAGCGTAAACATAAAGTGGAAGGGGCGCATGCACACCAGGGACGGCTTCCAGATAACCGAGAACCCTTTCACGGTGGAGATACCCTTCCAGAACGTCGACGGGGGAACGCTCTTCCAGTTCAAGTCGCAGGCGCCAGAGCCGCTAAATGTCAGCAAGATAGAGATCGCACAGCCGTTCGTTCTCGAATCAGTATCGCCTGGCCTGCCCTTCCAGATAAAGTCCGGGGAGAAGCAGGTCTTCAGCATCAAGGTCAGGGCGCCAGACTACTCGTACTCCGGGCCGCTCAGCATAACGTTCACAACACAGGACCAGCAGCTCGTGCACGTAGAGATAAACAAGGTGGTGCTCCACACCCCGGACAAGACCGTGGAAATCGAGAAGTCGGCGGTCATGTTCAACATACCCAAGGGACAGATATTCAAGAACGACGTCCAGATGTACAAGGCGTTCAGCTTCGGCGCCCAGATAAAGGAGGCTAGGATGTCTGACCCGTTCAAGCTGGTGAGCAGCGATCCGAAGATGCCGTTTACGGTGAACGTCGAGAACAGCTACATAGTCTCGTTCTACATCCAGGCGCCCGATTCGGATTATGCCGGTAGCCTGGACGTCTTCCTCAAGTAGCCGCTTGGTCGCTTTCGCCGTAACCCCTGAGCCCGATGGTGGCACAAGCCCTTGATATCCCGCCCTCCCTCTCAACGAGGTCCACGAAATTTGAATAGAAGCTCTTCACGGCGTCGGGCATCTTTGATTTTACTATCCTGGTCTTCGCATCGACGCAGGAGATGTGGAGCAGCCGGCTCCTGTCTTCAGGGGCCCCGAACTCCTTCTCGATGTCCTGGTCGGTGCCAGAGACCGCATAGATCTCCCCTTCCCCATGCCCTACGAACGATATGGCATCCTGGACGGCATAGCTTACGATGTCCTCCCTTAGCGGATTCTGCACTACGTCGTCAGGCTCATGAGACCTGAATTCCGCGACCATCGATTCCATGCCGTTCTCCCTGATGAATTCAAACGTCGAGGACTTTATCTTCTTGAGGTACTCGTTGTTAAAGAACGGCATGATGCCGCGATTCTCCACGTAGCTGTTAAGCTTGGCTATCTCGTTGTATACCCTCATCTCGGCTTTCTCAAAATCCCCGTTCGGCTCTTCATTGGAGAGCAGCCGCTTCTCTATCGCCTCTAAGGGGTTCCCCTTTTTATTGAGTTCGGCGACGCCCATCACAATGGCCCTTTTTACCCTGTAAAGGAGGGAGTCTATCCTTTCGCCTGTAAGGGTGTACGCCTGCTTCATCCTGTCCTGTACGTGTTCCTTCAGCGCCTTCTCATTTACGCCCCTCAGCAGCAACGCTATGGCGTCCTGGTTGAAGCCCTTGGACCTGTCAAACCAGATCACCCCGTGGTTCGGGATGGAGCTGTCCTGCTTCTGGCTCAATGGGCCATTCAGCTCAAAATTGTTTATCTTGGATATCCTCTCCATCAAATCACATGTCGTGGAGGCCGAACATCTCGCGCGTCTCTGCGGCACCGTACTTGGTGTATATGCCCAGAACGTTCTGGTATAGGACCTTTGTCTGCTCCCCGAGGTTGCCGTCCGCCTTTATCGTTTCAGGCGTTGCCACCGCGAGCACCGCATCGGCTATGTCCATCAGGCCCTGCGGCGCCTCTTCGCTCTCGCCCTTGCGGACGTAGACCTTCATGTTGTCGTCTATGTAGTGTATCGCCTGTATGGCGATCATCTTTAGCTTCTGCTCGGCTGGCATCTCAGGGTCGCTGATTCTGCCCACCTCGGCGTTGAGATTCTTCCTTATTGTGCCTGGCTCGAAGTTCTGGAGCGCCGACAGTATCACGAGCTTCGCGTCCATTATTTCCTGCTCGTCTGACACGAACCAGTCCTTCTCCTCCCTGCCCCTGTTGCAATCGCTCATGATCCGGCTTATCCTTGCGTCAAGCTGCCTCATCCGCTTTATCTCTCCCCTGACCACGAACTCCTTGACGATCTCCGGGCCGTACTTCCCAAGCATGCCCTCCAGCTCGTCAACAATCGCGAGCTGTATCCTCCTCACCACCGCCAGCTCCTCGTTCCTCCTCCTTTCCGTCCTGGCGAACTCCCCTATGAGCTTCTGCAGGTCCACCCCAGCCAGCGCCATGTCTACCACGTCCTTGGCGATAGGTTCTGTGAGGCTGTATATGCCCGCGCTCCTGCCCCTGTTCGTCTCCTTGAAGCCAGGCGGAATCGCCCTCTTTTCTGACATTGTAATACTATCTAGGCTGGCCGGTAAATAATATTTATACCTTGCCTGTCACTTCTCCTTCGCCAGCAGGGCGATGTGAGCAAGCATTGCCTCGAGCTGTATGCGCTCGTTCGCGCCCTCGACTATCCTGAAGTTCTGCTCCCCTATGTCGCAGACTATCCTCAGCTTGGTCTTCTCGTCCACGTTCATCCCCTGGACCTCCTTGTAGCACTGGGTCAGTATGTCCTCTGCGCTCATCCCGTGCCTGAGGATCAGGTTGTCCAGCTCCTTCCTGGCGCCAAGGAAGTCCCCCTCGACCGCGCTCTTGAGCATCGCGACTATCTCCTTGGGCCTCGCCCTTGAGGCTATGTCGTACACGTGCGCCTCCGTTATCTTCCTGCCGTGCAGCGCGCAGCTCTGGAGCGTGTTTGTCAGCTTCCTGAGGTCGCCGTCGCTCACATAGATCAGAGCGTCAACCGCCTTTTCATCTATGTCCAGCCCCTCCGCCTTGACTATCCTGTCGATATCCTTCCTTATGTCCTCCTCGGTAAGGGACTTGAATCGGAAGACCACGCACCTGCTCTGTATCGGGTCTATTATCTTGCTCGCGTAGTTGGCGCTGAGTATGAACCTGGTTTCAGACGAGAAGTTCTCCATGGTGCGCCTGAGCGCGTGCTGCGCGTCCGAGGTCAGCGAGTCCGCCTCGTCCAGGAATATTATCTTGATGGGGACCTTGGCGAGCGATATCGTCTTCGCGAACTCCTTGACCTCTCCCCTGACCACGTCTATGCCCCTGCTGTCCGAGGCGTTGAGCTCCTTGAAGGCGCCGGCAAGGTCGTCCTTGTACAGGTCCCTGGCCATCGCCATTGCGCAGGTCGTCTTTCCCACTCCGGCAGTGCCCGCGAATATCATGTTGGGGAAGTTGCCCTTCTTCACGAAGGACTGGAGCCTCTCCACTATCGCCTTCTGGCCTATCACCTCGTCCAGGCTCTTCGGCCTGTATTTCTCGGTCCAAGGCAGGTCTGGCTCGGGCATGGATACCACTTTAGGATATAGCGATAGATATTCCACTGGAAAGTATTTATTAACTATTCCACACGCGCAAAGGCCCTATTTAACAAGCCTTAAAAATTCCTCTTTCGAGACGCCGGACTGCGATATTATAGATAAGAGCGTGCCCGGGTCTATCTCTCTATGATTTGGAACGACAACTATCCTCTTCCTGTCACTTTCAAATTTTATGAAGATTAAATGGCTCCCTCTCTGTCTCGACAAATTAAAGCCCATCCTTGTCAAAACCTTTACAACACCTGTTGCAGATAACGGGTAATTTGCTAATCTGAGCACCTTAGCATGACAAATTTACTTGCGGTGTGCTTGTTAGCTCACGCTTACTGTAGTTATTATGGGCAATTTTGTTTTTACTATCCTGGAATCCCTCGCCTCTTCGAGATAAAGGTTTATGGCCTCCTTTATGTTCTTCCTGGCGGCCCTGACTGTCTTGCCCTGGCTGGCGATTCCGAGTTCCTGGCAATAAGCTACGTATGCGACTTCGCCTTTTGTTATTATTATCGTATACTTGACCCTCATCCCATCATATCTAATACGCTGGTTAATCTTATAATAATTGCCTTTTAGAAAGTATTTATTAACTATTCCCGAGTAATAGTATCGCGCAGGTTTCTAGGGCTTTTTCTAATGGGGAGTTACGCTAACCTGGCAGACTATCAGCCTTGGGCGCTGGTGATCCGAGTTCAAATCTCGGACTCCCCAAATTATCTTTTCGAGAGAGGGGAATGGGGTTCGAACATAAATCTTTGGATTAGGCCCTTCTGCTCCAGCGGCCCCTCTGCATCATCCCGAAAGACGCCCAGGTAGCCCCCATGATGGCGATAAATGCGAGTATGATCACCACTATGATCGCTATGTTCTGGTACACGTTATAGTTCCCGGCATAGAAGAACAGCCAGAGCACCATGGATATGAGCATTCCGAAGAAGGAAATTATCGAAACTCCGACCCTCCATCCCATGCCTTCTATATTCCTGGCACCCGCTCTCATCGGCACTAAACCACCAATATGTTGTGCAGGACAAACTTTTTAAAGGTGCCATCTCAATCACAAGTATGAGGAACAAAGGCGCTGTTGCCGTTGCAATAGTCGCCATAATACTTTTGGTTGCGGGCTCGTTGGTCTTCATAACCGGCCAATACAACAGCCAATCCGCCAAGTCTGCACCGGGCCAGGCTGCTCCTGCAGGCGGTTCTCAATATGGTACAGCCACGTCCAGCCCGCAATACAATTCCACCACTGCCTCCTATTCGACAACCTCGCAGCCATCAGGCAATGGCCCCAGCAGCCAGAGCTCCGGCCAAAACGTCAGCTTCGGATATTTCAGCTTTCCGCAGTCCGCCCTTGATGCGATTACCGTGACCTCGAATCCGGTCAACCTTTCCCAGCTTTCCGAGATCTCCAAGTTCCGCAGCTGCGCAGGCCACGACTTCAGCGGGTACGACTTCAACGGCACCCAGGAGTCGGCAAGGTCGATGAAGCACTATTTCACAATAAAATCCTCTTACACCGGCCTCAGCCATGTGGTCCAGATATTCGCACCATTCAACGGGACGCTGATATACGACAACAAGCAGCTCGACTACCCAAACGGCGACCAGATTGTAGTAAAGCCGTCCAGCGACCCTGTCGTAGGCGTTGAGATATTCCACATAGACCTGCTGCCGAACATCAGCGTGGGCAGCACTGTAAAGTCCGGCCAGCTAATCGGATACAAGAACGCAAGCGAGACCAGCGGATTCGACATCGCCTACGGGCCATTGAGCCCGTACTATCCGTGCGGCGGTAAGTGCCAGACGCCGATGGCGGACGTATGGGATTCGGTATTCAACCACATGGCGCCGCAGGTGCTCTCCCAATTCTCTGCGGTCGGCATAAACCAGGCCAATATCGTGGTCACCAAATCATACAGGGACGCCAACCCGTGCTTCTACCCCAACGAGACCAGCTACGGAAGCAGCGGGGTCAACGCGATAGAGTACACCGACCCGAAGAACTGGGTAAACGTGACATGATAAAGGCTCTTATTATTTGCCTGCCAATGCCATCTGTGATGCCATGGTGGCACTTTCAGAGAAGGCGAAGGGGCTGATCGAGGGCAAGAACTTTGCCGACGTAGCAACGCTAATGAAGGACGGCTCTCCGCAGATATCGACCACGTGGGTGGACCACGACGGCGACATAGTCCTGATAAACACTACCGAGGGCAGGGTCAAGACCAGGAATGTCAGGAGGGACCCGCGCATCGCTATAAGCGTGTACAACCTGTCGGACCCCTACGATGCGATGTTCATACGCGGCAGGGTCGTAGAGATAAAGAAGGATGGCGCGGAGGAGCACATAGACAGGCTGGCCCAGAAGTACATAGGCATGAACTACAGGCAGCACGGCGACAGGGTGATCCTCAGGATAGAGCCGCTGCACGTTACGCTAATGAAGTCATAGGAATCCCGCTTCCAACAAAGTTTAATAACCATACATCCAATTTAAATCGGTGTGATGGAATGGCCAAACCAAAGTATCCTGACATAAACGTGCGCGCCGCTGCAATAACCGGCGCCATCCTCGGCTTCTTGTGCTGGCTGCTTGTCATCCCCTATGGCGCAGGATATGGGATGATGGGATACATGATGGGCTACTCGTACGGCACCAGCGCCACTTATGGGATGGGCCTGTTCCACAACTACAGCCCGCTTTCGATCTTCGCAGACATCGTGCTGGGCGCAATCGCAGGCGCGGTCATAGGAATAGTCTACAACTGGGCGCTCAGGCTTAGGGTGTGACCATGAAGGATCCGGTATGCAACATGGAAGTGAAGGATACGAAGTTCAGGAGCACGTACAAGGGCAAGCAGTACCTGTTCTGCTCCAGCAGCTGCAAGGCTGCATTCGACAGGTCTCCGGACAAATACGCCAAATGATCGGATGGAATACAAGTGCAGCATCTGCGGCCTACATTACGAAACAAAACAGCTTGCAGATGATTGCTACAAATGGTGCTCCTCGCACAGCAGCTGCAACCTTAAGGTAGCCAGGCAATCTGTAGAGGCCAGCCACAGGAAAAGGGGCGCATGAATGGCTACCGACCCTGTCTGCGGGATGTTTGTCGATGAGAGGCATACGGGGCTGGTCGGCGAAAGGGCGGGAAGGAAGTACTATTTCTGCAGCGCCAACTGCAAGCTCCAATTCGAGAGGCCAGAACGCGAGATAAGGAACCTAAGGCTGTCCCTTGCCGTATCCTGGCCGCTTACTGTAATAGTCGCGGCTCTCACTTACCTGCTGAGCATCGCATACGGGAATTACGCCATGCTACTCCTTGCCTCCGTGGTGCAGTTCTACGCTGGACAGAGGTTCTACGCTGGCACGCTTGACGCGCTCAGGAACCGCTCCGCAAACATGGACACCCTTATCGCCATAGGGACCACAGCTGCATGGCTGTACAGCGCAGTAGTCACTATATCGCCATCCACTTTCCCTGCCGGCGGCGTATACTTCGACACCTCGACGATAATAATCTCGCTCATACTTACGGGCACGTACATGCAGAGGCTCGCAGAATCCCGGGCGTCAACCGCGGTTTCCGCGCTGCTCTCTCTCCAACCCAAGACTGCGCACGTAGTAAAGGGCACCGAGATAATCGATGTTCCTGTAGAAAAAATAAGGGTCGGCGATATGCTCCTGGTGAAGCCCGGCGAGAAGATACCCACTGATTCCGGGGTGGTCGAAGGCACGAGTTCTGTGGATGAGTCCATGATAACAGGTGAGAGCATGCCCATAACGAAGAGGGTGGGCGACAAAGTGATAGGCGGCACCATAAACTCCACTGGCTCGCTCAGGGTCAGGGTCTTAAAGGTGGGTGATGACACGACGCTTGCGCAGATAATAAAGATAGTCGAGGACGCGGCATCGAGCAAGGTGCCGATCCAGAAGCTCGCCGATACGATATCATCGTACTTCGTGCCTGTAGTGGTGCTGATAGGCATAGGCTCTGCCCTCGCATGGTACCTCTTCGGCGGAGTCGGCGCCAACGTGTCCGTGCTCATATTCGTAAGCGTCCTGATAATCGCATGCCCATGCGCGCTCGGGATAGCCACGCCGGCTGCCTTGCTTGTATCGTCAGGCAAGGCTGCAAGGGACGGGATACTCGTAAAGAGCGGCGAGAGCCTGCAGGTATCGAGCAGGGTCGATACCATCGTTTTGGACAAGACAGGCACACTAACCAAGGGAAAGCCTCAGGTAACTGACATCGTCAGCTTTTCAGGTTACGGCAAAAGCGGTATATTGCGATACGCCGCGACAGCCGAGCTCAACTCCGAGCACACGCTAGGCAGGGCGATAGTCGAAAAGGCAAGGAAGACTGGGATAAAGCCGGAATTCCCCAAGAGCTTCACGTACAGGCAGGGCAGCGGCATAATCGCCGTTGACAGGCGCGGCAAACGCATAGCGATAGGCAACAGGGACCTTTTCCGGAAGGGCCTGCCCGCAACTGTCGAAAAAGCCATACTGGCGCTCGAATCCGAAGGGAAGACAACACTGATAGTGGGTGTGGAGGGCGAGACAGCAGGCCTAATAGCGCTCGCCGATGTGCTAAAGCCCGACAGCAAGAGGGCGATGGCCGCGCTCGCCGTCTTGGGCATAGAGGCATGGCTCGTGACTGGCGACAACGACAGGGTTGCAAAGGCTGTCGCCAAGCGGCTCGGGATATCCAATGTGATATCTGAGGCAAAGCCTAAGGAAAAGATGAAGAAAATAGAGGAATTGCAAAAGGCGGGAAGGGTTGTTGCAATGGTCGGCGACGGAGTGAACGATGCTCCAGCGCTGACAAAGGCCGACTTGGGGATAGCAATCGGCGCTGGCACCGAGGTCGCGATACAGGCCGGCGGAATAATACTGATGAGGAACAGGGTCTACGACGCAATCGTTGCGCTGAAGCTCGGCAGAAGGACGATGTCGAAGATAAGGCAGAACCTATTCTGGGCCTTCGGGTACAACGCCGTGCTCATACCGGTCGCGGCAGGCGCTCTGATACCCTCGTTCACCGTCGGGATATACAACTTCCTGCCAGTGCTGGCCGCTTTTGCAATGGCGTTCAGCTCCGTTACTGTGGTCGCAAACTCGCTCTTGCTCACCAGGTTCAGGCCTTAGCCCTGAATCGCGCTCCATACCGAATCTGCGAGCGCCTCTATGAGCAGCGGATCCGTGTTGAGCGACTCGGTCCTCTTAAGCCTGATTCCGTTCTCCGCGGCTACCGACTGGCACTCAATGTCTATGTCGTGCAGTATTTCCAGATGGTCCGAGACAAAGCCTATTGGACAGACCACGACGTCGCGGTAGCCCTTCTCCCCTGCGCTCCGTATCGCCTGCTTTATCTCGGGGCCCAGCCAGTTGTCGGCCCTCGCCGGTATGCTCTGGTAGGCCAGGGCCCAATCCCCTATGCCAAGCCTGTCAGCCACAATGCCGCAGCTCTCCTTCAGCTGGGACTCGTACGGGTCCCCCTCGCCTATTATCCTTGCGGGCAGGCTGTGGGCGCTGAATATCACGAAAGGCTTCCCGGCATCTGCACCAAAGCCCTCCATGGCATCGGCTACGTTCCTTGATACTGCCTCTATGAAGTGGCTGTTAGTGTGCCAATCCTTTACGAACGATACGGCAATGGTAGACCCCTGCCTCTTGTTCTCCTCCTCTACCCTCCTGAAGTACTCTCCGACGCTCATCTTGGCGTAGTGCGGTGCCAGCACCAGGGCCACGGCCTTCCCTACCATGTCGCCTGCCATCTCCCTGACCGCATCCTCTATGAAGGGCTTGCAGTGCTTCATACCCACGTAAACCTTGAAATTGCCCTTTCCTGCAGAGTTCAGCCTTTCCTCCAGCAGGCGCGCCTCCTCGAATGTTATGGTATGCAGCGGAGATTTCCCGCCGATCCTAGCGTACCTGGCCACCAGGCGGCCCACCTCCGCGGCGCTCGGCTCTGTGCCGCCGCGTATGTGCGTGTAGTACGCCTTGACTTCGGCGAGCGACTCCGGGCTCCCGTAAGCCATCAGCAGCACACCGATTGTCCCATCCATCTATTCCCCCCTGTATCCGTGCACTGCCTCGACAAGCTCGGCGACGTTCGCTACAGGGGTGTCAGGCAGTATGCCGTGGCTCAGGTTGAATATGAAGCCAGGCCTGCTGTCCACCTGCATCAGTATCCTCTCGGCCCCCTGCCTGACGGAGAAGCTGGACCCCAGCATCAGCTGCGGGTCTAGGTTGCCCTGGACTCCGACGTCGTAGCCGAGTCGCTTCCACGCCTCGCCTATGCTTATGGTGGAGTCGACCCCTATGACGTTACCGCCCGCGCTCTTCAGGAGCTCGAGAATGTGGGAGTTCCTGGCGCTGAAGTGTATCTTCGGGATCTCCTTCGGCAGCGCGTCCAAAATGCGCTTGGAGTACTCCATCACGTGGTCAGAATACTCCGAAGGGGTAAGGTAGCCGGCCCAGCTGTCGAAGAGCTGCACAACCGATACGCCAGCGCGGATCTGGTGCTGGAGGTACTCTATGCTCATATCAGTCAGCCGCTCCATAAGCGCCTTCCATCCGCCCTGGTAGGCCTTCATGAACATCCTGGTCTTGCCGAATTCCCTTGTGGACCTGCCCTCTATCATGTAGCTTGCGACTGTGAACGGGCCGCCGCAGAAGCCTATGATAGGGACGTCAAGCCTCTTCCTCGCCATCCGTATAGCATCGAATACGTATGGTATAGCCTCGTCTACGTTGCGCCTCTTCAGCGCGAACACCCCTGCCAGGTTCCTTATCGGCCTTTCAACCATCGGCCCGAGATTGTCTACCAGCGTGAACTCGAAGTCCAGCGACCTGAGCGGGAGCATTATGTCGGCGAAGAGCACAGCGGCGTCGAAGCCGAACCTGTCGACCGGCATGCTCATCACCTCGCTGCACACGTGAGGGTCCTCGAAGAGCTGCATGAGCGTGTGGCCCTCCCTTAGCTTCCTGTACTCGGGCAGGTACCTGCCGGCCTGCCTCATTATCCAAACAGGTATGTGGTCCGTCACCTCCAGCCTGCACGCCTTCAGCAAAGTGTCGTTCATCGGCATGCGTTACACCAACATACCGAGCGCTTCAGATACGCTCCTGTACACACCAGTGAACACAGGGGTCTCCTTCGCTGTGTACTTCCTGACCCTTATCCCGCGCAGCGACCTGACAAGATCCTTGTAGTCCTTTATGCTGTCGGTCTCGTAAGCGACCACGAACTCCTGGTCGTCGAAACCGAAGGAGTATCCCAGTATCTGCCGCACCGATTTGAACTGCCCGCCGATGCGCGCGTGCTCGCGCATCATCTCGCCGCGCTCCTCCTGGCCGAGAAGGTACCAGTCCGTGGTCTTCGTGAACGGGTATACTATGAGATACTTGCTCCGCACGTCGGATCCCAACGACTGCGACTGCGGGCTGTGCGATTTGACGTATTCGGAAGAGTCTGTGACGCTTATGAGCGAGTGCACCACATGGAGGTATCGCCCAAGGCCCGCATTCATCAGCCTTGCCATGAACTCCTGGCAATCCTCAAGCGAGTCTGCTGTCAGCCAGAGCATAAGGTCCGCATCGGGTTCGGTGCCGACTAGGGTGTAGCAGTGCGCCGAAACCTTCTTCGCAGCTGAGAATTCCCTATCGAATGCTTCGGCATCCACCTTCTTCTCATCAGCTCCGAGCAGCCTCCACTCCGGCCTAATGCCGAGTATCGCGAAATGCACGAACCTGTTTGAGGGGTCCATCTAAGCACTAATCCTATTTTTCAGTATCGCCTTAATAATCCCTTCTACCGTGTGCTCCTCGGCCGTGATGTCCGCCGTCATCCCCAGCCTGTACAGCGCATCAGACGTTACCGGCCCTATCGAGACGATCGAGGCCCTGAGCCTGGACATGTCGCCGCCGATCATGTCCGCGAAGCTCTGCACCTCGGACGCGCTGGTGAAGATCACGTGCGATATCCCGTTCCTGTCCAGCAGCCCGTTTATCTCCTCGCGGCTGTGCCTGATCGGAACCGTCCTGTATGCGTCGACCTGCTCCACTTTCGCCCCCCTTGATTCCAGGGCATCGACAAGCCTGCGGTCCGCTATGTCGGCCCTCAGCAGCAGAATGCGCTTTCCGCTGACGTCCCCGAGCCCGTCCGCGATCTCGCTTGTCAGGTACTTCTTCGGGACGAAGTCTATCCTGACGTTAGCGTCGCGCAGCGACTTCGCTGTCGCAGGCCCGACAGCAGCGACCTTGGCCCTGTTGAGCTCTGACACGTCCATCCCAAGCGCCCTGAACCTCTCTGCAACGAACCTCCCCCCGTTGCCGCTTGTGAAAACTACCCAATCGTACCTGCCTATCCCCCTTATCGCAGCGTCCAGCGCCGAGAAGTCGGCCAGCGGCCTCACCCCAATGCTGGGAAGAAGGACGGGCTGCGCCCCCAGCTCCATGAGCTCTGCAGATAGCTTCTCTGCAAGGTGCTCCTCCGATGTGACTATGACCCTCTTGTCTAGCAGCGGCAGGTAGCTTATCTCCCCTTTCAGCAGCCTGTAGGCCCCCTCGGCAAGCAGGCGCTCCGCAAGGTCCGCCCCGATGTCCCTGGAAAGGTCGATCCTTTTTTCAGCATCGCCCCTGATTATCCTCTTCCCGGAATCGTCGCCGACCATGCCCTCGATGAAGAGCTCGCCGCTCCTGACAACTGCGTACGAAGCTATCGGCACTACGCAGCCGCCTCCGAGGCGGCTCAGGAACTCCCGCTCCTCCTGCACCGCAATCCTCGTGTCCCTGTCGTCCATGCTCCTTATTATGTCATTAAGCTCGCTGTCGTTCCTTCTCGTCTCTACCGCAAGGGCTCCCTGGCCCGGCGCGGGAATCACTATGCTCGTCGGGAGGTATTGTGCTATCCTGTCCTTCATGCCCAGCCTGACGACACCAGCAGCCGCTATGACTATGGCGTCGTAATCACCGCTGTCGAGTTTCCTTATCCTGGTGTCGACGTTGCCGCGAAGCCCGAGTATCTCGAGGTCGTCCCTGTACGCCTTGAGCTGCGCTATCCTCCTGGGGCTCTCCGTTCCCAGCCTCGCTCCTTTCGGCAGGTCGTCGAGCGCAAGGTTCCCCTTGGATATCAGCACGTCGCGCGGATCCTCGCGCTCCGTTATCGCGCTTATCGCGAGGTCCGGATGTATCTTTGTGGGAAGGTCCTTGAGGCTGTGCACAGCTATGTCTATCTTCCTGTCGAGCAGCGCGTCCTCTATGTCCTTAGTGAATATCCCGTCGCCGGCCAGGTCCACCAGCGGCACGTCCGGCTTCCGGTCCCCCTCGGTCTTAATGACCGAGACCTCGAACTCCATGTCCGGGAAGTTCGCCTTCAGCTTCGATATGACGAGCTCTGTCTGTATCCCGCTCAGCCTGCTGCCCCTTGTGCCAACGACTATCCTATCCAACAAGCAATCATCAGGTATCGCTCACCAGGCGGTCCATCCTCCGTCGACCGGTATGGTCTGCCCAGTAACATATGAGGATGCGTCAGACGCTAGGAATACCACTGCCCCCTTGAGCTCGTCCGGCCTACCCAGCCGCCCAAGCGGGGTCTTGCCCTCTATGTACTTGAGTATCTGCGGGTCCTGCAGCACAGCGGTTGTCATCTCGCTGGGGAAGAAACCTGGCGCTATCGCGTTCACGCGGATGTTCTGCTTGCAGAATTCGACGGCGAGCGCGCGCGTCATGTTTACGATCGCGCCCTTGGCCGCATAGTACGGCGCCACAGGAAACATGTCGCCGTTCAGCCCGTATATCGAGGCTATGTTTATCACGCTGCCGCCCACCTTGTGCTCCACCATGCTCCTTATCGCGTGCCTGCACGACAGGAAAACCCCTGTCAGGTTTGTGGCTATCACCCTGTCCCAGTCCTCCTTCTTCATGTCTGTCGATGGCGCAGTTGCGGCTGTGCCTGCGCTCGGTATCATTATGTCCACCTTCCCGAAGTTCTGCTCCGCAGTCTTTATAACCCTGATTATGTCCTCCTCCTTGGAGACGTCGGCCGCAACCGGCACCACCTTCCTTCCTGTGGCGCTGGCTATCTCGCTGGCGTTCATCCTGAGCTGCTCCTCCCTCCTTGCGCACACCACGAGGTCCGCCCCGGCCTCTGCAAGCGCCTCGCTGAACGCTATGCCCAACCCGCTGGACACCCCGGTAACTATCGCGCACTTCCCGTCAAGCCTGAATCTCGACAATATGCCCCTCTCTCCGGCCATGCAACCGCTCGGTATTCTCAGCTAACAGATAAAAGGCTTGGGTGGGCTTCTGCAAATGCATAAATAGTTTCTCTGGCAGTATCAACCATGGCAGTGTGGCACCCGTTCGGGTCTTACGAGGAGAAGGCCAAGTACATAATACACTCGAACAGGTACATGGTGCTGGCGACGTGCACCAAGGACGCGAAGCCCTGGGCCAACCCGGTGCTGTACGCTTACGACGACGATTACAACCTCTATTTCCTGTCGGCCATAGACTCCAAGCACGGCGAGAACTGCGTCGAGAACCCTGACGTGGCGTTCGCGATATTCGACACCAACCAGCCCATAGGCTCCAAGGAGGGCGTGCAGGGCGAGGGAAAGGCCTCGCTGGTGGCCAAGGCCGACCTGAAGAAGGCGATAGAGGCCTACTCCGGGCGCGTGTTCCCGAACTCGACCGTGGCGCCCACAGAGCGCTACCCCCCGGCCGAGTATTCCGACCCGTCCGAGATGAGATTCTTCAAGATAAAGGTGACCCAGGCTTATGTCACAGGGCCTGACAGGAGGGAGCCCGTAGACCTGGCCGGAGAATGAACCTATCCGCGCCTCTTTTCCTGAAAGCGGCAGATTCCATCTTAATGGCAATCGGCTCACGTTTTTAAATCTTGTCATCTGATAGATTAGCTGAATGGTGTAAAATATGACACACATATTAGACCAACTGAAGAAGGCTTGGGAACTGATCTTCAAGCCCGAGAAGTCCGGCAAGCTGTCGCTTGACCTAGTGGGTGCGCTGAGGTTCTACTACCTCTACAGCATAATCCCTGTGATACTGGCCATCATAGTTGGCGCCCTGGTGGGCACCGCTGTGGGCTCGGGGATACAGTCCGGCATGCGCTACTCTCTGCCCATGGGCATAGGGGGCGTGGTGCACTCCGTCACAGCAGCTGCGTCCGCCGTGCTGCCCGCGTTCATATCGGGGTACACCCTGCTCTGGTTCTGGATATTCGTCCCGATAGGCATATTCATCAACGCGGCGATATACCAGCTGATAGGCAAGTACCTGCTCAACGCATGGAACGGCAAGTACGAGAAGACATTTACAGCAGCGATGCTCGCAGTGATACCGTCAACGCTCTTCTACTTCCTGGCGTTCCTGCCCGGCATAAACCTGATATACCTGATAGTGACCCCGATATGGGGCATGGTGATACTGATAATCGCCCTGGCTGCGCTGCAGAAGACCACCAGGGTGGTTTCGCTTGTGTCGCTCCTGACGACATGGCTGGCGGTTGCGCTGGTGCTCACCCTGCTCGTAGGAGTAGCGATACTGGGATCGGTGTCTGCGCTGGGCCTGTACAGGTTCGTGTTCTGAGGGCTTCCGGTCTTCCCGGAAGCATTCCTTTTCCTTTTTATTTCCCAAGATTGTGTATAGCGGCAGCTGCGCCCGCTTGCGCAACCTTTTAAAAACTGGCATGCATTATTCAAGCATGGCGACAGGGCAGAGTGCGATAGAGCTGCTTAGCGTTTACGGGCTTATGCTCCTTGTGATAGGCGTAGTGGTCTCGATACTCTTCATATTCACATCGATGCCGGAATCGCTCCTGCCGACGCAGTGCACGTTCTACAGCGGGTTCGACTGCCTCGACTCCGGATACTTCGTGGTGTCCCAGTACCAGTCACAGCTTGCGGTGGTTGCGGTTGACACTCAGGCTGGCGTGGTGAACATAACCGGCTTCAGCGCGTCCTTCGGCTTCACCCAGAGCACCAGCGGCTACTGCACGCCAACTGTCGTGACGCAAGGCCAGACTGTGTTCTGCATAGCAAACCTCAGCTTCCAATCCAAGCTCGGGGACACATACACAGGGACATACCAGATAACCGGCAACTACTGCGCGTACGGCCCGCTCAACATAAACTCCAGCTGCCCTGGCTCGAGCAAGTACCAGTACGGCGGCGGGGCCCGGGTGCAGGCGACCACGCCTGTGGCGTTCGTCACATACGCGGTATCCCCGATGCAGTCGGTCTCGTCCAATGTGCTTGTTGCGGATTCGTCAGGGTACAGGTACGGCCAGCTGCCCCTCACGGCGACATACCAGCATGGCACAACCCACAGCTACAGCTACTATTACACCATAGTCTCAAACAGTTCCAAGACCTACGTATTCAAGTCGATATCAGGCTGCGGCGTGAAGGCGATATCAGGGCGATACGTTTCCAGCACATCCTGCACCATAACGGCGACATACAACGGCATAAGCTATGGCTCCTGCCCGTCGATACCCAACAGCGGAGGGGCAAACCTGATGGGGATAGTCGCGAAATACTGCAACCTGACTGGCTATGACATGGCTGGCGACAACCTCAACAGCGCCAACCTGTTCGGATCGAACCTCAGGAACGCCGACGTCGCGGGCTCCAACCTGAACTATGCAAACATCAGCGCTACCATACTCGTGAACGCTGTGCTTACCGGTGTCAACTTCAACCACGAGATAATGGTCGGGGTGGACGCATCCGGGCTGACCGCGCTATCCGGCTCCAACTTCAACTACGCCAACATGACCTACGCAAACTTCCAGGGCGCAAACATGGCCGGGTCGAACTTCCAGGGCATTTACGCCCCGTACTCGAACTGGCAGGGCGCCAATGTCGCGGGCTCCAACTTCCAGAACGCCAACCTCACGAACGCCAACATGCAGGGTGCGGACACCTCGGGTTCGTCCTTCAGCGGCGCGAACGTTGTCGGGTGCACCGGCTGCCCTTAGCCATAGCAACGCTTTAATATTTTCAAGCACAGTTTACAAAGACAATAGGACGAGTGTTACCATGTCCACGATAAACCAGAACCAGAGGCCGAAGGAGTTAAGGATCGAGGGCAAGAGCGCGGATGTCATTGCCAAGAAGATCGGCGCATCCCTGATAGAGAAGGGCCAGGTAAAGGGGAACATAATACTCTGGAAGTCCGACCTGCTCAACGATTCAGGCCACGTGGACTACACGATATTTGCTGACGAGAAGGGCGGCCGCCGCTCCGTCAAGGTGGTCAGCGACGAAATAAGCATAAGGAAGGATTATTTCCAGGACGAGCACTTCGCGTTCCACAACGGCGAGCTGTACCGGAAGATGGGCATGATATACATGGCAAAGGACAGGGCAGCATACCACCTCCACGACTTTGGCGTGGATCCGCAGATGCACGACAAGTATCTGGACATCGACGTCAAGAAGCTTATCGATTCCGGAAAGCTCTCAACTGTGTGATTGGAACGAATCACTTGGGTATGCGCTTCTCGAACCTTGAGTATACGCGCATCTGCTCCTTCAGGTGTTTCTTCACCTGGTCCGCGGTCATTGTGGTCCTTGCCAGACCCTCCGCAATCGCCTGATGCGCTACGGCATGCGCCACGTTGGCAGCGACCTTGTATGAGCTCTTCGTGTCCGCCATCGTTGGCACTATCTTCTCCTGCGACAGCTCCTTCCCGACAAGCCTCGCAATCGTGGTGGCTGCCTTGAGCAGCATCCCGTCGCTCACAGCCTTTGCCCTGACATCTAGGAGCCCGCGCATCACGCCAGGGAATACAAGCGAGTTGTTTATCTGGTTAGGCGTATCGCTCCTCCCCGTTGCTACAATGAATGCGCCCGCAGACTTTGCATCCTCGTAGCTGATCTCGGGATCCGGATTTGTAAGGGCGAATACTATGGGCTTGTCCGCCATCGTCCTGATGAGATTGCCATCAAACGACCCTTTTGTGGATACTCCAATGAGCACGTCGGCCCCCTTGACAGCATCAGCCAGGCTTCCCGGCCCGCTGCCTTTTGTCATGCCCGCCATCTTCTCCTTGAACTCGTTGGAGCCGTGCCTTCCACTGTATATTATCCCCTTGCTGTCAAGCACCACCATGTTCCTTAACCCGTAAGCGTGGAATAGCTCCACTATCCCGTAGCCTGCGGATCCGGCTCCGTCAATCACTATGCGCGAATCCATGCCCTTGCCTGCAAGCTTCAGCGCGTTTATCAGCCCCGCGAGGGTGACCACAGCAACGCCCTTGCTGTCGTCGTGGAAGACAGGTATGTCCAGCTCCCTAGTGAGCCTCTCGACTATCCGAAGCACCTTAGGGGTCTCTATGTCCTCC
>JAGWHI010000013.1 GCA_028866905.1 Microcaldota archaeon | reverse complement strand
AAACAGATAGCGAACGCCTTCCCTTCAGACAGTGCTGCAATTGCATCCTGTAACGCACTTCCAGATGGGGTTTACTCTGTAAATGTCATACTGCCCAACCCAGGCAACATACAGGAGCAGGCCTGGGTTTTCCCTCCGGCGAATGTCTTCCTGAAGGGCAATCCCACCACCGGAAACATACTCACGAACGGCACTCAGCAGGTCAGCGGCAATGAGATAACGGTGCTTGGCGACAATGCGGTCAACGCGATAAACTCGATAATAACCGGCGACGTGTTCAGCGGATGGTCCGCAGATACTGCCAACGCCGCAAACTTCACTATAGTAAGCCCGAGCTCCCCCAACTCAGTGATATCAATAATGGGCGACGGCATACTCACCGCGACGTTTGCGGCGCCTGCCGCCTGCACCACGGTGGTCAACAACCAGCTGCTCAACTTCGGGACAGTCGCGCTTGGCCAGAGCACCTCAACCACGCAGAAAAGCGTGAATGTCAAGAACACGGGCACCGCAACAGCAAACATCAACCTTGAGGGCACCTCATGGCAGTTCGGAGCCGCATCGTACCTCAGCCAGAATACGGTCTGGACGTCCAACGACCTTGGGAGCACAGGAAAGCTTTCGGGAACTTTCGTTGACACTACAGAGCAGGCAATTCATGGGTCATCGAACGTCGTGTATTTCGGAACATCAGTGCCGTTGGGAACATCTACCCAGGGGAACTACATCCAGACGATAACCGTAGAGGATAGCTGTTGATTCCATGGCGCTAAAGGATATTGTCGTCCCGGGCTCTGCCTTCTCAGGAGGGCTGCTTCTGCTGCTCGACGTGTTCTACTACCTGGAGCAGCTCTCGTTCTCCAAGGGACTCTACTACGGCGTGCTGAACGTGCTGAATATCTATAACAACACCCCGACGTCCGGCCTGATAGGGATAATAGACAGCTCGACCGCGGTGACTATCGCGCTCTATGCCTCGTACATCCTTATACCTTTCGCGCTGATAATATTCACCATAGGCACGCTCTGGCTCTTCTCGAAGTCGTACACAAGGAACGCTGCGATTGCAGTAGCAGTATCGGCAGTGGCGTTCATGGCGGTGGTGTCGGTAGTGGAGCTCAACTTCGGCTTCAGCAACTTCATGCCGGAACTGGCGATAGCATATATCGGCGGGGTGATAGCGCTGGTGCCCGGCTCCGTGGTGCTGCTGACTTCCAGGCCAAGGCAGCAGGCAAGGAGGGCGCAGCCCATCCATATCAACCCGGACACCCCATACTCCAACATACGGCTGCTCTCGAGCAGGCTTATGGGCCGCCTATCGGGAGATATACGGATACTCGACATGCATTTCGACTCCTCTTCGGTAGATAATCTCGCCAGGATGAGCTCTAGGAACCTCGGAAGGTACGCCTCCATGAGGATACTGACCAAAAAGGACCGCCTCGGAGGTGATTTCGACAGGTCGTACATAGATTTCAAGAACGAGCTCGGGGCAAAGGGAATAGGCCTGGAGCTGCGCATACTTGACGATAAGGACGCGGCGCAGCAGCACGAGCGCATGATCATGGACGGCAGCCTCGCCTACAAGATACCGCCGCTCAACATAATAAACAGGAAGAGCGAGCACATAGTCTCGATAAACCACAAGGATGCCATGGAGAGGTTCGAGAGGCTGTGGACCAACGCGGCGAAGTACGAGAATCTCAAGGAGAAGGACAGGCTCTAGGCGCTTAGAAGTTTATCCCTAATCCACGGAGCTCTTCCTCAAGTTTCGGTTGCCCTCTGAACAGGATGGTGGCCATCCCAAGTTCCCTAGCCGGGACAAGATTCATCTCCTTGTTGTCTATGAAAACGCATTCGCCGGGGTTTGTTTTCAAGCTGGAGATCAGCAGCTTGTAGATCCTAGGGTCGGGTTTGTGCATGCCGGAACCGCAAGAGCTGATTATAGGGTCGAAATAGTAATCCAGCTTGTATTTCCGCGTTTTGAACTCCAGCCATTCCTTAGCTATATCGGTGAGCGCAGCCAGCCTATATCCGGCCTTCAGTTTGCCGAGCAGGCCGAACATGTCCCCTATCGGGGCCTGGTTTCTCCTGTACACCTCCTTTGCATACCCTATGTCGCCCATGTTGGCTTTCGCCTCGAGCAGGAGCTCGCTCCAGAATTCGTCCTCTGTCGTCTCGCCTATCCGCAGCTTGGGCCATGCAGATTCCCACGCCTTGCCTACGGCCTCGCGGGAGATCCGGTAATGCTCGTAAATCTCGCCGTAGTTGCGGACGCTATCGTTTGTCAGTATAACGTCCCCGAAGTCGAAAACTATCGTGGTTATCGGCATGAGATCATTTAAGCCTCGAGAGGGAATTGAACCCTCGACCTTCTGCTCTATGGGTTTGGTTTTGATTAAACTTTTCCCAAAAGTTTACCATGCAGACGCTCTGCCACTGAGCTACCGAGGCGTAGAAGCGTAACTATATGCGCTGGAAGCTATATAGAGTTTCCGACTAGGTGGTTTGCACGATGGTATTGAAGGTTATAGTTGGCGCTACGCCGTTAGGTGGGTATATCCTGTTGCGCACCCAGTCGAGCTTTACGTGGGAGTTGGACGTCCCGCTAGTGCCGTAGAATACCCCGATGGCTGCGTATGTGAGGGTCCCTTTCGGGTAGGTGGAGTCTGTCCCCTGGCTGGGCGCGTAGTTCGAATAGGCCACATAGTTGCCAGTGGCTGCCCATGCGATGCCCATCACCCCAGTCCCAAGCGTTAGGACCGGGCCGGCGGAGAGCTCTGCCGTGTTAGCGGCGCCCGACTGGACCGAAAGCGCGCTGTCAGCAGTGAAGATGTACCCGTTTGCAGTAGAGGAGCTGCCGTTCTGCTGCATGATTCCGCCTGATGCGCCAGGCGACCCTGTCGGCGCGTATATGAAATTCGCCTCAGATATCTCGGTGCCATTGAACCCTGTAGTCTGCGCAAGCAGTTCGGCCTTAGTAGTTGAGAATGTACTGATCGTGACGCCGTTGTTTACAGTGACGGAGCCGGCAACTCCGGCATAGTACTTGCGCCAGTTGTTAGCGTTAAGCGACGTACCCTGGAAGTTGTCGTAGAAGCTGAACACCTGCGCGCCGTTGTCGAACTGGGCGTACGACCTGCTGAGGCCCGGGGCCTGCCCGGCATAGATTCCGTCGTAATCGTTGGTCTGCGGCTCAAAGTACATTGTGAAGGCCACTGCGCTGTTGGACGGTATCTGGCCCTGCGACTTCACCCAGAATATCGCGTTAGACGTGGAAAGCGAGTTGCAGTTGGCCTCGCACCAGCTGTACAGCTCCTTTGGGCCCTGGAAGAACCTTATGTTGCCGAGGTCAGACCTCTCGAACGCGTTGTACGTGTTGGGCACGAACTGTATCTCCACCTGCGAGCCGCCCGGCATAGTGATGCCCTGGGTGTTCCTGACGGTTATGTTGATGTATCCTGTCGGGGTCAGCGATACGCCGGCAGCCTGGACCCTTATTCCGCCGCCATACGCATACGCCTGGCCGCCGGTGGACGGGCACGACGCCGTGTATATCTGGCTTGTCGTGCTCGAGCAGTACGTTCCCTTCACGTTTATGGTGCCCTGATAGCTGTTGCCCACCTTTGGAGTCGTGCTGAACAGCGCGTAGCAGTAGGTGGTCTCGCCGGGCGCCAGGACGCTCGGGGTGCAATACCCGTGGTAGCTGTTAACGAAGTTGAGGAATCCGCTGAAGCTCGTTATGTTGACAATGCCTGGCTGTGCGTCTACCGCGGTTATCATGAGCGTTGAGCCGTGGCCTGCAGAGCTGTTGATTATGTACAGGGCGTCAAGGCAGTTGAAACCGCTGTAGAATGTGCACTGGGCAGGGGCCACGGTCTGGGGCAGCGCGACGAAGAGGTAGAGCACCGACAGGACGACGGCTATTATTATGAGCACGAGGCTGTAGGTCGCGAGGAACTCTATCGCGCTCTGTAACCGGGCCATGGTTAAGCATGCGCAAGTAGGTTTTAAATAATGTGCCCAATTCAAGCTACTTGATGGAGTCGCAGTACATAGCCACGATAAGGAACCTCGGCCCGATAAGGAGGCTGGGCCAGAACTTTCTGCTTGACAGGTCTGTAGCGCAGGCTGAGGCGGCGCACGCTGAAGGGAAGGTGGTGCTGGAGGTCGGCCCCGGGCTTGGAATACTCACAGATGAGCTGTGCAGGACAGCCAAGAAGGTCATAGCTGTGGAGAAGGACCGCAGGCTCTTCGAGATGCTGGAAGCGAACAGCGAGTGCAGGAATCTGGAGCTGATAAACTCCGACTTCTTCAAGGCGGACCAGGGCATGATATCCGGCGCAGACATAATGATATCGAACATACCGTACTCGATATCCAGCCCGCTGCTGGAATGGCTTTATGACAAAGGCATGCAGGCCGTGCTCTGCCTTCAGAAGGAGTTCGTGGAGCGCATGCTTGCGCAGCCCGGCTCATCAGAATACTCGAAACTGAGCGTCATGACGGCGCTGAGGTGCTCAGTCACCTACATAATGGACGTCCCGCGGGGCAGCTTCTACCCGGTCCCGAAGGTCGACTCCGCAGTGGTATACCTGAAGCCCAAGGAGGTAAATGGCACCAGGGAGGATTGGAGGGTAATAGGGCTGCTGATGGAGCACAAGAAGAAAACCCTTCGGAACGCGCTCGTCGATTCTAGGGGCGCGCTTGGCCTCACGAAGGGCAAAGCGAGAGAGCTTGCAGAGGACCTGGGATCGCTTTCCGAATTCAGGTGCTTCAAGCTTGGACCAAAGGAATTGCTGAGCGCCGCAAAGTCGATAGCACCAAAGATTATTAAATAGAACGGGACCTTCGCTTTGCCTCCTCGAGCCTCTTAGGGCTATCTAAAGGGTAGAGCGTTATGTCCGGACCCTTCTGCCCCAGGCTTGAAAATATTCTGGTTATACCGTCGGAGAGCGCCTGGATGTCCCTTTGCCTTACATCAAGTATGAACTTGTTTATGCCCAGCTTGGCCGCTACTTCCACGGCTGATAGCGAGCTTTGCACGCTGAAGGTCTGGACTATATACGGCCTGTACCATTCGCTGTCATGCTCTATCCCCACGCTTTCTACGACCTCGTTTGCCGTCCTTGTCGAAGGCGCGGTTATTATGACTACGGATGTCACTGGATGGTCGTAGTGGTGCCTGACAGTGCGATGCAGGCTGGAGTTAACCGTTATGTCATTACGGCCGTTGTCGTCTAGTATCCGGCGCGCGTTGTTTTTTATGTTTGCCGGGTTTTCCTCTTCCATTCTGTCCCTTATCTCCTTGAGCTCCGGGCTGTCGTCGGCCACATCTAGGCTGCCGTGGGCCATGATCTTCTTGAATGGGACCTCCAGCGGCTTTACCAGGCCCCCCTTGACGCTGTCGCTGACATTGTCAATCCCGAGAAGGACCTTTGTTGCGACCTTTAGCGCGCCGCAATCTGTGTGCGGGCCGTCTATTTCTATTAATTTAAGATTGGGGTACAGCTCCAACGAAAGCTCTATCGCCTCCTTTAGAGTGTTCAGGTTAGCTGCGCCGTCGAAACTAACGCTTACTGTCTTGCCACCCTCTGTTCTTTCGAACTGCATGATTGCATTGGTCGTGGGTGCGTTGAGATCGTAGTCCATGCACCTTAATTCCAACCTTGTTACCGCAGTATCCACTACCTCTTCGATTAACAGCTGGTTCGCCATAAAGTCGACCTTGTAATTACGATTAGAATGGGATACGGGAGATATTTAAATATTTCTAGAAATGGTAGGTCGGCTGCTGCACCTCCTTGAGTATTGCCGCGCCCTTCAAGTTCTTGGTGAAGTAGCTTTCCGCTTCCTTCGCGCCCGCCTCCCCGAGAAGGTTCTTGTAGTGGATTGGCGCAGTGTGCCTCGCGCCTATTGCCTTCCCTGCCTCAACCGCTTCCCTGTAATCCATAGTGTACGTGCCGCCGGATGGTAGCAATGCGATGTCTATGTCCCTGATGCTCTTCATCTCCTCAACGAAATCCGTGTCTCCGGCATGGTATGTCCGCGTCCCGTCAACCTCGACCACATAACCCACCCAGCCGTTCGACCTTGGGTGGTACTTGAGGCGTTCGCCCTTTACATTGTAGGCAGGCACTGCCTCTATTGAAACGCCGTGCGATGAGTACTTAGAGCCAGGCTTCATCACCCTGACGCCGTCGAACTCCTTATCCGCAGGGCATGTTGGCGATGATATTATCTCGCAGCCGTCACCCATCACCCTCTTTATGTCTTCCTTGCTGTAGTGGTCGAAGTGGGCGTGGGTCACCAGCACTATATCTGCCTTCTCCCTTATGTGGTCGGATACGCGGAACGGGTCTATGAATACTGTGGCTCCACCCCCCTTTATGTAGAAGCTGGCGTGCCCTATCCAGTGGAGCATCTGTTCGTATCCCATACTCTCGCATAGATAGGTATCGGACAAACTATTAAAGCTTAATTACAATAATACACCATTCGTGGGGATCCCTTGAATAGGCGGGTAGCGTTTGCGGTCTGCTTGTCCACTGCTGCCTTGGTCCTCCTGCTCCTCGTTGGTACGGGATATGTTGCAGCGCTCACCGCGCCAACGTTCAGCTACGCCCAGGACGTTGCCATGCAGCAGTCCGGAACCACATGCCCCCCTGACGGGACAGTCACCACACCGGTGCAGGTCTGCACAGACACAAGGACGTCCGCAGTCACCACTAGCTACGTGTTGACAGTATGCACAGGATACTCCCAAGGCATCAAAGGCATCGGAGGCGGAGGCAGGTGCATTGCCTACCAGACCATAGCCACCTACGCGGGCAGCGGATCGCTGAGCAACCAGACCGCTGCGCCACAGCCTACGCCGCTGCTGGACAATGTGATAAAGTTCAACGCAAACAGCGCAGCCAACCTCATAGCCTGTCCTGCAAGCCCGTCAAGCTTCGTGAGCTACTTCAACTCCTATGAGGGCTCGTACATAGGCGGCGACCGGTGCCTGGCGCCGGTCAGCTCGCTGACCTCCACTGTGGTCTACCAGGTCACGCTGATTGTGGGGGCCTCCCCGAACGACAGCGGGGTCGCTTCCGCAGGATATCCCACGGTTACTGTGGAGAATCCGGGCCGCGCAAGCCTTTTCAACCTTGGCTATTCGGGCCAGTCTTTCGATCCGCTCACCGGCAATTACTCAATATCCGATACGCACGACACCGGCAGGTACATATTCCAGGGCTCGGCAGGGACCACACAATACAATGTTTGGGGATGGTATGCGAATTATGCGGATTTGGGGAACGCAAGCCTTTCGGGGATGTCCCAGGGCCATAACTATGTGGTACCGGACAAGTCCAAGGCGATGTGCAGCACCGGCATATCCTTCTCCGAATCATCCAGCCTGGAGCAGATAAGCAATGCGGGCGCGCCGATACCGCAATCGCTTTCTTCCGGCACGGGCTACCAGAACACAACCGTGGTGCCGGACCTCATAGACTATGTGAGCATACCTGTGGTCTACAGCGATGTGAGCAACAGGGTGAGCAACCTGAACCTGAACCTCGATGTGTACAGCCCGCACAACTTCCTTAACGCGACGGGCTACCTGGACCCGTTCCCGATATACACGGATTCGGCCTTCTTCGCGAACTACAGCGGGACGTTCACCGACATACCGGTTAGCATCGGCAACATAAAGCAGATATCGTCCGGCCTGCTCTCGCAGCTGCAGAAGCTGCTCGCTGGCGGCGGCAGCCTGATAAGCAGCTTCTACGGGCAGAGCTCGCCGGTCCAGATATCCGGGCCTACGGACGTAGTGGCTACGCCAGACGACCACATATACGTGCTGAGCAGCAAGTCGAGCCTGTTCGGATTCGGGCCATCCACGTTCTACCTCAGCACACTCAGGTTCATACCGACCGGGGACTACATAGACGGGCAGACCAGGCCAGGCGACCTCTACGCTTCGGGGATGTGCGACCCGAAATACAACGACCCGACATCGACCGCGCCGCAGTGCCCGGAAACGATATACAATAGTACGGCCCACCAGTGGGTCAACAGCTGGCACAGCTACTGGTCCAACCTGATACCGCTGCAGCAGCACAACATATACATGAGCGCGCAGACGCCGATAACCGGGTTCTCGCCGATATCGATCGCAGCCGACTACGCAGGGGACGTCTTCGTCTTCGGCTGCGTGGGAAAGCCCGATTGCACCAGCGGCGTGCTATACGCCCAGGCCGGGGGACAGCACGCATCGATAAACATGACTCAGCCTTCCGACTTCAGCGTATCCTCCTCGTCGTATGAGGATTTCGCAGCCTCCGCAGGGGGGCAATACCTGTACCTCGCGAGCCCGGGCAACGGCGAGGTGGTCATCTACAGGTACAACGGGTTCCCGTCTGGCAGCGGCAACGGCGCAGCCGGGGTGATGGCGTATTCGGGAACAATGAACCTGACCTATAGGCAGGGAAGCAACAGCACGCAGCAGCTGAACCTCACGCAGTACATGGCCGACGGAGGGCCGTTCAACGATTCCGCGGTCGCTGCGGCCTACGCGTCCGCAGGCTACACCCCCGACAGCGCGTCTAACCACCACCCGATAGCGCTGGTTGAATCCCAGGGGCTCCTCTACGTGCTTGACAACTGGACGTTCACGGTGCACGGGATGCCGGCCAGCGTGCTCATGCTCAGGGCGTTCGGGGCCGGGGGGACTGAGGCGCAGATAAATTCGCTGCAGGGGACAAGCCACCAGAACAACCTGTCGATAGCCTACGGATGGCCCATCGCCGCAAACATCTCGATAGGGAACGGCCAGTACGAGACGTACTGCGCTGCGGGCTGCACTTACACAACGAAGAGCATACAGGGAACGAAGCTGGAGCAGGAATACGCCCCGGTAGGGCCGTTCATGTCGGATGCAAGCCCCGGCTGGTTCTTCGGCCTGGGGGGAAGCACTTCGCACGTGGGCGGGAGCCCGCTTGACGTGGCGCTGTACAGCGACTTCAACGGCACATCGTACCTGCTGGCGCACGCGATGTGCAACGGCGGATTCCTCAACCTGTTCTCCCAGAGCTGCAACTACACCGAGCTCACCACGCTGTCGCTCAGCCTGCAGAACTACACCGCGCAGAACAACGGCGCTTACGCACCGTACTCGTGCATGCTCAGCAGCGACCAGAACCCAAGCGGAACCACATGCTCCGATGCGGGCAGCTCCATAGACAAGCTGTATCCGCCGGTTGTGGGAGTGCCGAGCCCGTTCTCCTACGCCGAATCGCTGGGCTCGCCAGGGGAATACTTCCAGGCCGGGTCCGCGCTCAGCTCGCTCTTCCCGACGCCATTGAACCAGACGCAGGCGCTGAAGCAGGCGCCTACCGGCTGCACTGGCGGGGCGCAGTGCCCGCAGAGCAACAGCACGCAGACGCTGGCGCAGCTCGCGATAGGCCAGAACCAGACATACGCGGGCAGCAAGGCATCGACTTACCTCAACACCACGATAAGCGGGGACATACTCGTGCCGTACACGTACAGATGGACATACTCGTCGTACACGGAGTACACGCCTGGGCCTAAATGGAACTCCAGGAAGTGCGGACAGCCGCCGCAGCCTATCAGCGAGCAGGAATACTACGTCTATTACGGTACGCTGAAGATACCGGTCAGCAGCAGCTACAACAGCAGCGTCAACGGAGGCTACACCTACCCGACATACCCGGCCTACGGGGGGAGCTCGCTCCTCTACCAGGCGAA
Source organism: Microcaldota archaeon (assembly GCA_028866905.1). GTDB lineage: Archaea > Micrarchaeota > Micrarchaeia > Micrarchaeales > Micrarchaeaceae > JAGWHI01. The sequence continues at coordinate 12,894 of JAGWHI010000013.1, read as the reverse complement.
CCTGTCGGACGAGAACCTGATAATACCGCCGGCTGTGAACTTCCAGATATACTCCAACAGGCTTTTCGGGGAGGCGTACGTGAACCAGAGCGTGAGGGCCTCGGGCCCCCTAGCAAACCCGCTTGTCATCAACGCATCGCGGTACCTCGACTACGCGCAGCGCACGGTGAGCATCTCCTTCTCGGCTGGCTACCGCGAGGGCATACTCGGCGCCCAGTCCGGGCTGCAGTTCGGCGGGGTGGTGCCAGGATACAGCGTCCAGCAGGGGATCGCTCTGAGCCCGCAGCAGACCGGAGTCTCATGCTCCGAATGCAAAGCCGCCGGATACTACTACAACAGCAGCAGAGCGTATCCCGGCAACAGCACCATAGCTTACACGCAGGAGAGGAACAGCACAGTGGAGCAGCTTGCGGACCTGTACCGGCTCGAGAGCTACGCGTATTCGCTGGACCTCAACCTTAGCGGCAGCCCGCAGGCGCTGGGCTACAACAGGCTGCTCTACACTTACGTAGACCCGTTCAACAACACCATCAGCATGCCGCTGAGCGTAGACCTGGCGCGGCAGACCTCGCTCGGGATCAACTCGCAGGCTGCGACGAGCCCGACGAACCCGAACGAGAGCACCATCAGCGTGAACGGAACGCTCGGGTACTACTCCGGTGCGAACGGCACATACACGCCGCTGGCCGGCAGCAAGGTCTACCTCTATTACGGACAGGACATAAACTACTACAACGCCACTGCGCAGCCCGGATCCCCGGGCTACTACAAGTACGCTACGCTCTGCGCGTTCGAGAGCACCATAAGCGGATGCGCGCTCGCAGACCCGCTTGCCACGATAACCCAGGGCGCGACAGGTGTTGCGCAGGCGGAGCAGTTGACATTCCACACCCAGTACAACTCCTCGACAAACCAGACGTGCGCTCCGGAGCCTAAGAGCCTGCTTAACACGAGCAGCCTTAACCAGTGCAACATCTTCGGGAGGTACGGGCTCCCGGCGACCAGGCCGCTCCCATCGGACCCGTCGGCTACGGAGTACTGCCAGCCGGACAGCCAGAACGGCAACGGCATCTTCACTTCGCAGATCGGGCTCGTCAGCATACTGAACACTGACAAGAGCGGCAACTTCGACGCCAAGTTCAACGTCTGCGGGACAGGCAGCACCGCGGTCACCGCGAAGTTCTACGGGTCGCCTGGGCCGGAGCCCACGATAGTCAGGCAGCCCGCGATGAGTTCGTCGAACCTCGCGGACTCGAAGACCGCCGCGCAGCTGCAGACCTACGAATACAACTACCAGTACGCTCCGGGAGAAGCTACCACCTCCTTCAACTTCGGCAGCTACGCCCTGGGGTTCGGCGATGTGGACGCTGCGTTCGCAGTCGCGGCCATATCCGCTGCTATGCTCCCCTATCTTTTCAGGCATAAACGCAGGGCTGGGCGCTCAGTTTGAGATTGCCGCCTTCACTTCCTCCAGGCTGGCATCGGTCTTTATCCCGGAGCTGTCGAACTGCGTCCTGCTCGCCTTGAATCCCTGCGACCTCAGCCCCTCTATCAGCGCAGCCGGGCTGACGGCGCTAACGCCCATCCGCTTTGTGAGCCTTGGTACAGAATAGAACAGCGGGATGTCCAGCTCGTCCAACATCGATTGGACGGCCTTGATCGATTTGGGGTCGAAGTGCTCGTTGCTCGCCATGAAGCCCGCTGCCTTGGATAGGAGGTCCTTGTCGTAGAGCCCGCCAAGCCAGAGCCTGCCGCCGGTCTCTATCGGAGCGCCGCTCAGCCTCCTCAGCGGCCTCTTTGGTATCGGCCCCATTTCGTGGCTCATGAAACCGCAGTGCCCGCAGAAGTGGGCGTAGCCGGTCTTCTTGAGCGACTCTGACGCGCTGTCTGCGCCCTTATTGAGCCGCACCACAAGGCGCATGTAATGGAGGTAGTCTATAGCGCACCTGACCTCTATGCCGAAGTTGAACTGCGCCGCGGTGACCGCTATGTAGTTCGCCAGTATCCGGATGCCGACCTCGTGGCAAAGCTCGTTGTGCATGGGCACAGAGCCGTATATCTTAATGCACGCCTTGGGCCTTGCCCCGCAGAGCACAGCGGTGTCTGTGGCGGTGACGAACAGGTGGGTGCCGTCCCTCGACACCTTGAGCAGGTCGTACAGGTAAGGCGCAGGGCTGCCGAAGGGGTCGATGTCTATCGCATCGAACCTCTCCCTTGTTGTGTTCGCGAACTCCTGCACGCTCCGGTTTATTATCTCGGCCTTTACCCTGTTCGCCTTAGCGTTCTTCACTGCAGATGCGTATGCGGCCGGGTTTATCTCCAGCATTGTTATGTCACCGACGCCGGCCTCGAGGTGCGACCTTATCCCGCGTATCCCTGTCGCGGCCGTTGCGTCCAAGAGCTTGATCCCCTTGCCGCCGAGCGCCGCGATAATCGAAGTGCTTATGTCGCGGCTGAGCCTGCCGGCTGGGTTCAGGAACGCCTGGCCCGCGGTGATCCTCGCCAGACCCTCCCTATACATATGTCTGAACACCGAGCAGCATCTTTATGGAATCCATCAGCCCGTGGGCGTACGATATGCAAGAGAACGAGGTGTAGTAGTCGCCCTTCTCAAGGTAGCTCCGCGCGTCGCTTGCGTACATCTTCGAAAGCTCCACGACCTCCTTCATCCGCTTGTCCATCTCTTTCCCGTCTATGTCCGATAGGCTCTTTGAGAACTTCTGTATGTCCTTTGCTATCCTCTCGCTGATTTCCTGCGCCATACAGATATTGGAAAACGATAACCTATTTATAGATAGGCATCGCTTTTATTGCGTGGTCGAATGGCAGAGCTCTGGACCAACTACACTGATTCGCTGATAACCGACATGGACCGCCAGATGAAGGCCAAGTACAAGCTCTCGCTAAGGGACCTTTTCACAGACCCGGCGAGGTTCGCGCAGCAGGACGGGATAGAGAACACGCTGGCGAACATCACTGAGGAAGTCAACAACTACATGGGGAGGCTGCTCGACAGCGTTGCCGACAGGAAGCGCCAGCTCGATGCGGACCTCGGAAAGGCAGACTCGATATCCAAGCAGCTCGCGCAGAACATATCGATGCAGGCCAAGCAGAACAAGGTGCCGGTCGTGAGGCCGGCCATTGTCGACAGGGATGTCAACAGGGACGAGACGCTGTACATAGACTACGTGGACCAGGACGTGTTCACGCTGATAGAGAGGCTGACCGCGGCATCGCACGTCATATCGGACCTCACGGACAGCTTCGAGGACCACACCATAGGCCAGTGGCTGTTCAGCGGGGACAAGAACTATGTGATAAGGGTATACCTCAGGCCTAACAGCGCGCTCACGATACTGTCGAGCAGCAGGGAGCTCAACGACCTGCTCCAGGGCGCGTCAGAATTCATAAAGGGTATGAAGAGTGCGGGCACGAAGGGCTAGGCGCATACTCATAGGAGTGACCGGTAGCGCCGGGGCCGGAAAGAGCCGTTTCGCAAGGTCGCTCGCGCACGCGATCGGCGGCGCAAGAATCATAGAGATAAACGACGTTGTCAATAAGGCCAAGGCGTACGACAGGATAGAGCGGGACGGGACCAAGGTTGTGGACATCGCCAGGCTGTCCGATGCCCTGCTTCGCGCTTTGTCGGATGCGGATTCGGAAATGGTCATCGTAGTCGGGCACCTGCTTCCCGAGATACCGGGGCTGAGGCCGGATGCGGTGTTCGTTGTCAGGGCCGGCCTGAAGAGCCTTGAGCGCAGGCTCATCGCCCGTGGTTATGGCAGATACAAGATAAAGGAGAACATACTTGCGGAGGCGCTGGACTACTGCGGGCTCAACTCCAGGGCAAAGGGCGGAAGGGTCTTCGAGGTAGAGACAGGTGCGGACAAACGGAAGGCCATATCCGCTGTAAAGAGGTGGAGGTTCGCCGGCCTAAGGCGCGGCATAAACGAGATGGGGCAGTTGGAGGCACTGATAATGGACGGCAATAGGTACGGATTCTGATCAGACGCTAGTCTTCTCGGAGTACGCCCTGTAGACCATCTTGGCTATGTGCTCAGGGAACGCGTTCTTGTACAGCTTCGCGCCCTTCCTGCCGACGTGCGACGGGAAGACTATCAGGCCGCCGGACATCGCGGCCTTGAGCAAATCGCCCACGGTCTGGTATCTGGCCCTGGTTATCGCGGATATCCTCCCGCGGCTAAGGAACGTCACCGAGCCCCTGTGGGCATTGTAGAACTTCTCAGGGTCGCCCTTCATCAGCGGGCCAGGGCCCTCCGAGGCGGTTGATACCCTTCGGTCAAACCTGTTTGCAAGGAATGCGATGATTCCGGAGCTGCCCTCTATGTCCTGCAGCGTCATGAAAAGGTTGAAGCCTTCGGCGTCTACCTCTTCTGCGATTCTCGACCTGAGCTTCTTCAGCTGCTGCCAGGTTATATCCTCTGCTATGTCGGGCAGCTTGAACTCCATCACGAATATGTCGGAACCAATGCGGCCCCTGATCTTTGCGAGGGCCGAGCGCGCGTTGGACTCCGAATGCTTGGGTCCGTAGAATGAGCCAGGGTTCGGGGAGGAGAGGAACTTCCTCGATGCGAGCACGAGCCTTGCAAGCTTCTCCTCCGAGACCACTGCTGCGACATTCCTGTTCCTGTCCGTAGGGTCTATCACGACGAGGCTGGTTCCGAAGTCCTTTACGACCTTGGATATTATCTCCTTGCTCTGCGTCATCCTGCGCCCGCGCTCGTCCATCTCAACGTAGAGCGGGAGAGATATGTTGGCGAAGCCCTCCAGCGCCTCTATGAACGAGCCATAGTAAAGCACAAGGAGCTCGCACAGGTATCCGGAAAATCCCTCTATCCTGGCCTCTGCGCCGTAGATCCCGTGGAACTTCAGGAACGCCTTGAGCAGTCGCACCTGGTCGCGCTGGTGCGTGGGCATGTTCGACAATATAAAATCGTTGTGCAGCTGGGTCCTGTCAACAGCCGTGCCGCGCTCGTCGGCCCTGCCTATCTTGTATGCAGGGACTATGTCGGCGCTTATGTTGTACTCGTTGAGGTAGACCTTCGTGTACGGGTGCTCGGCGTACTTCACTATGTAGGACTCGTTCATCCGCTTGTCCACTATCTTCCTCCCGATCTCGAGCCCCATCCGCTCTATCTGCCCCTTGCCCATTCCCCTGGGGAAGAGGAGGAATATGTCTATATCTGACCTGCCGCGTATCTGCGTGCCCCTGGCAGCAGAGCCGACGTTGACTATCTCCACCTCGGGCGGGGCCACGCTCTTCAGGCGCCCCATGAGCATGTTGGAGTAGACCCTGACCGCCTTGAGCTCGTCCTCTGTGGGCTTTACCTCGCCCAGGACTTTCGACAGTATCCGGTCTATAGCCGCCTGCTTCTTGGAATCCACGGAATAGGGCGAAATCGCAGCCATCGCACCAGCGCTAACCCTTCTTCGAGAAACCTTAAATACCTCTTGTATTTATATAATTCGTAAGATGGGCTCTTAGCTCAGCAGTAGAGCGTTCCGTTCGCAACGGAAAGGCCGCGGGTGCGACTCCCGCAGAGTCCACTTTAGCACTAAGGGAAAGATTCACCTTGTTAGTTCTGCAGTCGTTGCTGTATGGACATGCCCATTAATCTTCCGCGCAAGCTTTGCATCCTCAGTGACCAAAACCATGCCAGATTTTTTAGCTAGATGCACGTATGATGCATCATAGAAAGATAGGCCTAACTCTATTGCAGTGTCGATTATGCCTTGCTCGTAATCTGCTATGCTCATTATCCTCATGAATCCCAAGGCACGGACTAATTTGGAAAGTAGATATTTCTGCTCGCTTTCGGATATCCTTTTCCTTACGTGCCTTTCAGTAAGCAGTATATTACAAAGTTCGTATCTCGCGAGACTGCAGGTACCGCTTTGTATCAGAAGCTCTGTCCGCCTGGCACGTGTTATCGCATATATCGCGGATGAATCGAACAGGTATGCCATTAACGCGCCCTGTCTTCCCTTATATCTTCAACAACATCCTCTACGCTTATCTTGTCAAATATTTTCTTGTGCTTATCTATGTCGCTGTTGAGCTTGCGCGCCTCTTCCTCAAGGATTTCGCGCTCTAGCAATGCCCGAAGCTTTGACGGCTTTATATGCAGCCGACCCATTCCTATTTTTACCCTTCTGGGTATTTTTACAGATATTGTAACCATTCTCTCCATGATTAGTTATGCAACCAAACATATAAAAAGTTTACCTTTTGGTATTACTATTAGTAATACGTTAACACCAATGATGGAAGTATAAATAGGCCTTAGCGGGGAGTTGAACCCCGTCCTGAGGATCCACAGTCCTCCGTGCGAGCCGTTACACCACTAAGGCGGTTTCCTAGAGTATGCTGATTTCTAGCTATTTAAGGGTTTGGACTGATACGACATAAAAATAGGGACGTTGCACGTATATGGTGATGGAGGCGTTCGAGTAGGAAAAATTCAGACCGTCGGCGTGCGCGCTTATGTTGAGGGCATCCAGCCAGTTGGCTCTTGAAGCTGAAGAATCGTTTTGCGCCGGCATTGTAGACTGCGCTGCGTACTCGAACGATTGGACCAAAAGGACATAGTGATAGTTCGAAGCTGATTCAGCCATGCTATTACCATAGCCGACAATTGTTACGATGTATCCAGTAATGAACAGCGAAGCTATGGCTGTTACCGCCACTAGTAGACCATAGTATGCCATTCAACCACACAAAGTAAAACACACTACGGAATAATCGCCACTGCGCTCAAGTGGCAGGCACTCCCTACTTTGCGAGATGCACGATTTGGGGCCATATGCAACTGTAAGGTTGCCCGAACTGTACGTTATGCCACCCACCCTCTCAGTTTTGGCAAACGCCTCCAAATACGACATTATGCAAGGGGCATTGGAAGCATATATACATGACTTGAGCGAGGAGTTTGAGTAAGACGCAACCGCAAGATCGTACAAGGTGCCGCTCTGCCTAAGAATTGCGCCGTTCAGCTCTGATGACGAACCATAGGCGAGCTGCGAGATGGTTGATAATGCCATAAGCACCATTATCGAAGCGATCAGTGCCTCAGTAGTAGCTAGCTGTGCCCTCGTGGATTCACCTGACGTTTATCGTTGAGCCTGATGCGTCCAATTGCTGGCTGATATCGCTTCCGTTTAGGGTGATGGTGATGTTGCTGTAGGTCAGGACCGAAAACGGCTTGCACACGTAGCTTTCCGTCCCATTGAGGATGCTCAATGAACATCCTTGAATGTCGGCTTGGGGGGTGCTATTTAGCCTGCTTAGGGCATTCTGATATGCGGATATGGCCTCATCGATATTCAGCACACCGTCGCCCGCTTCGCTCTTATTGTAATACCCCATCACGGAGAATAGGTTGTTTAGCGACTGCACATACGCATCGTATGCGGTCAGGTTTATCGGGTATACCTGGCCGGACTGGTTCATGATGACCACCTCATCGTAAGGCTGCATAGAGTCGCCGTACACCCTGCCGGAAACTGAAGCTGTTCCTACAGGGTGCCCGCCATTATATGCGATGGCGTTTTGGGCCTTGCTTGAAAGATTGGCTGACGCCATTGTGGTCTCATTGTATATCCCAACAGTTATGTTGTAAATCGGGGAGTACGACAGGGACACCTTGCGTATGCTGGTGCTCGTTGGGTTCAGGTATACGCAATGCGTCATTTCAGTTATTCCGCCTGAATAGCAGTAGTCAGAGAATGTCCAATAGTACCAGCTTGCGTCTGAGCCGCATTGGGCATAGATTCCTAGCTCTCCGCCAAAGAACCCCAGGTAGCTGCAGTGCTCCCATTGGCCTATCGTATAGGTGCGGTTCCCAGCCTGCAGGGGAAACGAGAGGGATTCGTTGTGCCTTATTATTGAAGCGTATATCCCCCCATGGCCGCCCTGCGGTTGCTGAGGGTATGTCGCGTACGTCTCGCCGTTAGCATGCTCGTTTATTATCGAGCCGCCAATTAAGACGGAGGCATTTATCGATAGATGTATTACACCCTGGGACGTAGGCAGCAATGAGAAGCCTAATTCAGAGAAGCCAGGGGAGGATACATTATAATATGCAGCCGGTATCACTATAGCATTGTCCGCAATAACAACAGCTTTTTTTACACTGAAGTTCTTTTCCCCGGATAGGATAAGATGCACGTCGTTGCTTTGGTTGACAAATGATATCGTGGGAATCATATCGTAAAATGAGACATTGCCCTGCTGGGAAAAGGCCTGGTTGAAAGACTGCGCTGCGCTTTTTGCGCTTTGGTTTATGAGGGAGTAGGCGAGCGCCTTCTGGCTGGTGGAGAACTTGGAGTAGGCGGAGAGAGATGCTATGCTTATCGCACCTATCGCAGCTATTATGATCATCCACTCTATCGATGTTTGCAATCTCAAATTCAGCCACCGTGTATCGCGCTCAACGCGCCGTTTATTGCTATGATCCTTGATGCAGTACAGTTCCCACACTCTGCGGCAATTGTAAGGTTTGTAACTGAGAATCCTGAGAGGAGTCCAGGCAGTTGCGTTGCACTGGTGCCACTTGTACTGCCATTATCGATTATACTGGCGACGAACTGCATCTGCGACGCGTTTTCGATCTCGTCCCTGAATGAGTTTGCCTGGCCCGCGTATGCTTGCTGGAAATAGACTAGCCGTGACAGCAATAAGGCGAAGAATACGGATGATATCGCTATAGAGAGCATAGCGTCCAACGAGTAGATTATGGCTTTCATTAGGTCAGCCCGCGCCCTGGGACGCTATTGCGTTTACGTATGATGAAGATTCCGCAGCAAGGCCTTTCAACCCAGACAGAATTGGCTGGGCCTTTACAGACTCCAAACCAAACACCGATGCTAGCAACACTACAAACGCGATTGATATCACACACGCGACCAGCCAGTCAATGCTTATCTGCACCCTCAAGCTACAACCCCGAGTATATAGGTGCCGTTCAGGTCCCTGTTCATTGATAGCTCCCGTTCTGAACCGGAGTACTGGCATATTCCCACTGGGACATACAGGGGCCAGTTAAGCGTAAAGTCACCGTAGGCTGTGCTGATGGAATACCCGGATACGCTAGAATTGCACAAGCCGATTGGTACATAAGCGGAGAATACGCTGGACTGGTATGCCATCTGGCTGTTCAAGGTAGCTATAAAATAAGCCATGGACGCCGCATCGTCCTGGGAAGACATTGCAGACCTGGAATGCGCGAACAGGTTTACCGCGTATAATAGCCCCACTGCCGAAACCGTAGTGAAGAGCATGAACTCAAAGGACATCTGCGCCTTCGCTGCAGCAGGCATCGCGCTCATCTGCTCGCCGTGAGGTTGGCCATCTGATTGGCCAATTGCGTAGACACACTTTGCCCCGAGCCGTTGAAGAAGGCGTGGACAGCGGTTCCCTTCAACTGGCTAAGCATGGCAAGCGCTATCACAATAACGATGCTCACGGCTGAAAGCATCATTATGTATTCCAGCGAGCCCTGCGCCCTCTTGGACCTTGCCACAGCCAGCAAGGCGAATATCTCATCTTGGTATGGTATCAGTTCCATTTCGTCACCTTAGCATGAAGTTTCCCAGATAAGAGCTGGCCGAAAATACAAGTCCAGCTATGGATGAAAACGCAGCCATTTCCCCAGCCTTCCTGAGAGGCCTCCTCCCCGGAGTAAATGCGGAGTTGACATAGTTTATTATCAGGATGTATGATATGAGCACCATGGATATCGCTCCAACACCCAGGGCTTTGCCGCCCCCAACCATTCCAGGGCCAAACGAGAGTATGTCCAGGCTTATCCCTGCAAAAGCAGGAAAGAATATTGTGGATCCCAGCCTTGTCAATGAAAGTGCACCGGCGATGCCCCCAAGGCTTTTTGCGCGGAGGGCATATATGGAGTCCTGCCTTTTCCTTAGCAGTTTTAATGGCCTATAGAGCCATCTGCCGGTATCCAGAGAGTCGGATATGCACATGCATAGTTCGGACAGTCCAGGCGCCCTGAAGCCCAAACCCCTTATGGGTCTGGTGTCCCCCGACAGCGCGTAATGCTCTATGCATAAGGCCATATTCTGGTAGAACCAGTATCTCCTGTCCATAGCCTGGCGCAAAGCCTTTAATGTGGTAGTCCTAAAGCCCAGAAGATCCAGAAGCGAGCTTGAATAGCCCAGCACGTCCTTATCGATTTTGCCTTCCGATAGCGAGCGCATGGGATGCCCGTAATAGATTATCAACCCCGAGCCCAGCATTATGGCAGAGGGGACAATGAGTCCGATGGCCGATGCACAAATAGAGCCTAGGCACAGGCTGATTTGCACCGACCCAAACGCAATGTCCCTGTCAAATTCCGTACAACGCACCCAGATAGTTCCTAAATGACGCATAAACCAACGGAAGAACCGCCAGCATCAGTAGCGCAAAAGCGGAAACGGCAGGCAGGGAATAATATAGCATGGAGTAGCCCACCATGGAGAAAACAGCGAACGATGGCAGTACCGTGCTTATCACCATGCCCGCCGTAAGATATTTCTGGATCGATCCGCCTAGCTTGATTTCGCGTTCCATTAGCTCTTTCTCCAGCCTGGCCGCCTCATCCCTAATAGCATGCGTGATATCGTTGCCGATTGCACTAAGCATAGAAATCCTCTCTAATCTTCCTGTGACCCAGAGGTTCGAGCGCTTGGAAGACGCCGCAATCGCTATGGGGAGATCCTCCCCGAAACGCATCCTTTTCCCTATCTCATTAAGAGTGCGGCTCAGACCCGGCTGAATTTCCAGAGGTTCTGCCATGGCTTCAGTACCAAATGCGGCTGAGAGCTGGCGTCCGTAATGCCTCAATTCGATATAGACCCGGCTCAGATGGGAGAAGAGGGCGTAGTGCGCCAACCTAACATCTGAGCTTTTTGATGTGGCCCTAAATGCTGCTAGGAAGATTGCATATACAGGGATTGCAATAATCACGGCACCAAAGCTCGAGGTTGCTAGGAATATTGCCAGAAAGCTTGCAGACACAAGGCCAAACGCAGGTAACTCGCGCAAAATCAAATGCCTCATCCAATAGCACCATAAGAGTCGAAAATGTCGGATATCTCCCTTGGAGAGGCGTCCGGGAGGGCGGCAATAAACTTGGCCCGCCTCTTGAGCTCAGACATCGCCCCGCTCCTGCTAAGCGTATACATCTTAGCAAAAGCGGATACAGCCTTAGAATTTTTCAGGGCATCTGGAACCATGACGCCATCCCTTACAATATCATTTACTATGAGTTGTTGCCCAGCGGCTTCCGCACACTTCTCAGGTTCGGCCTCGCCACGGACGAGCCACGAGTATTCGGTTATGCTACTCAGCCTCCTGGTGTTGGGGTTTGGATGCTCCATAACAACGGACATGTCAAGCATGTTTATCGCCTGAGGTTCTACCGACATGGGCTTGGCGGATAGCCTGTTTAGTAGTACTAGTCCGTTCTCGCTGCTATGCATGGTAGTCATAAATGGCACGCCAAGGTTGGCCCCCGAGAATACCTCCCTGGTCTCTGGGCCCCTTATCTCCCCGACAATAATGCGTTCTGGCCTCAGATGCAGCGCGTTTACAATCTGGTCCTTTATGCTGGAGCCCCTCCCCAATGCATTCCCGTTCAATTGGACCAGGTTGGAGAAGTTTTCTGAGAAATCTAGTTCGTTGACGCTCTCCTCGATTGTCACGACCCTGCTATGTTTTGGGATGAACTGGGATACGCACAGTAGCAATGACGTCTTGCCGGACGCTGGAGCGCCTGACACTATTATATTGAGCCGGGCCTCCACTGCCATCCAGAGGTATGCGAGGGTTTCCGGGCTTGCGGTTGCCGTTTCCACCAACTTCTTCAACGTAACCTTTTTGCTGCTGTTCAGCCTTATCGACATGACGGCCCCGCTGATCGCATATGGTTTGAGCTGTGCGTGAACTCTCGACCCGTCCAGCAGTTTTGCATCGATTATTGGGTTTAGGCTGTTGAGTTCCGCCTCTGCTCCGTCCGCAACCCTATTGGCTATGAACCTAAAGTCCCGTTCCCCCCGAAATCTTAGATTTGTTGTTGAATACCCGTATTTGGCATGGTATATCGCTATGTTGGACGTTGGCGAATTGACTATTATCTCCTCTATATTCCTTGAATCTTCTAGGAGTATGCTCAATGGTCCGTAGCCTACGACATCGTGGGCCACGAGATAGGCGATTACTCGTGCTTTATCCTCTGTAGTTAGAAGCAGCGCCTTTTGCATTGCCACTTTAGAGATTAGCGATATGTTCTCGCTCGAGAAACCGGCATTCATGTCCTCCGCTATGGCGATATCCACGACTTCGCCCTTTACCCTTGAAGCGATGCCAAAGTCACCCTTTGATAATTGGGATGCGGTTATAGAATATATCGATTCCCTTCCGCGCTTGCCCATCTCCCGGAATTGCGATGGTGACGACTCGATTATCGAATCGGGATAGTCATTGCTAACTAGAAAGCTGAGTGGCGCGACCTTATAGTCCACGCCTGATTCGGCGACCCTTTGGCCGCCGAGGCGTATCCTGGCCCCAAACGACGGGAAAAACCCCATAATAAAACCAATACTTAAATAGTTAAATATTTACTTTAGTAAAAGTATTTATACTTTTGTATTTGGGTTGTGTGTACGGGGATTTTTAGTTTGAGATTTACGTGCCGTACTAAAAAACAAAAATTGCAGGTGGACAAAAGTATATAAACGTTTATTCGCAAGTAGAATACGGTAGAATGGTAAAGGAGGCGGAGAAGGACGAGATCTGGGCGCTGAGGAAGGCGCTGAGCAGGCCCAACTACGCAGTGATGGAGCTGCTGCTTAAGAAGTCGCCCAGGACGACAA
>JAGWHI010000012.1 GCA_028866905.1 Microcaldota archaeon | reverse complement strand
TATGAATTGAAGGAGATCAAAGTCTAGAATTTGTTTGTATTGCTCGTATTTGGGGAATTTCTTTATTTCTTCGATTATAGATTCCTCCCAAATCTGTTTGCCTATCCTTAGATAATTTAATTCACCTTGGGTTAGCTTAGATTCATCTATGCTACTTGCTTCTAATGGAATTTTAACAAATTCGTCGAAGAGTTTAAGGTTACGAGTCCCCTCATTATCGGCTAAGTCGTCCAATAGTACTTCCCATAGGGAGAACTTTGTTTTAATTACTGCTAGTTTCCCGAGATAGGGCGTTTCCACTGTCGATAGGCCGAGGTTTTCCATCACTTTTAAAACCCAATCAAATAAGATTGGATCCCTTCTACCTAATCGATTGAACTTTTCTATATCAGATATTAGCTCTTTTGAGAGCTCCTTGTGTTTGGCTGTAAGTTTAGGGTTTATCAATGCCTTTGGGAATTCATACTGTGGGTTTGTTGTTGCCATGTGTATCGCTACGTTGGGGTATTTAGACTATTGGGTTTTGGACCCCGGGCGCCAGTTTTGTTGCTAGTAGATTAACAGCAACCGCAGTCGCACTTGCACTTGCCCTTGGCGTCGGTAGTGCATCCGCAGCACGATTCCTCCTTCCTCTTCCTGCTGGACGTCGACGGCTTTCGCCTGGAAGCGCTTCTCTTCGGCATATGATCAACCACACTCTAAGATTATACGCTCAGCGAGAGCTTTAAAAGCTTGCGCTGCAACTGACGGATTTAAGAATTAGCGGAAGGCTGCGCTAGTTGCTGTGGGGCGCCCTGGTGCTGATTACCAATGCGTTGCCTATGCCCGGAACCCTCTTGTCCTCTATGTACAGCCCCTGGCCGGATTTCAGATGGTCGTTGAAAGCGGCCCACGTGTCCGTCGTCTCCTTAGTATTGGAGATCACCACCTTGATGCCGTCCCTATTGGCCAGCATGATTGCCGCTCCTATAAGCCCGGAGTTTATTGCCGTTGCGTCCATGCCCTCTGCGTCAGCCCCTTTGGAATCGATCCTTATCCTGTTGCTGAAGATCCCTAGCTCTCCGAGGACCATGACATCTGCGTCAGAGTTCCGCATTATCCTGTATCGCAGGTAATGGTCGTTGAGGCCGTTGCCGAGCGAGATGCAGCCTGCCCTCTTGCCATCCGAGTCAAACGCCGAATTGTAGGTGTTGCTGTACCTGACTCCCCTGTGGAAGACCTCCTCGAACCTCATGTCTGAAATGTTCAGCTTCTGCGCCTGCTTGTTCGCCGCAGTAGTAACGTTGCCACTCATTGAACCGGTATAGATTCTGCGCCAAGCTTAAATAAGCTTCCTGTCTGGTTTTTATACCCTGCCTGCTGAATAGTATCGTGGTGATATGGCGGTTACCAGGGGCAGCTCCGGCTTGGCCATTGGAATATGGATAATAGTATTGGCCATTTTCGGCATCGGAACGGAATTCCTATCGGGATTCGACCCGCTCACTACGGGAGCAGTCCTGGTTTTCGTGTTCCTCGTCTACCTTGCAATGAGCATAAGGGTGCTTCCCGAGTGGAAGAGGAGCCCTGTGCTGACCCTTGGCAGGTATACCGGGATATACGGGCCTGGCATATTCTTCCTCGTTCCCCTTGCCCAGACAACACCGTACACGTTCGACCTTAGGACGCTGTCCGCCACCTTCTCTGCCGAGAAGACGCTAACGTCCGACAACGTGACCGTCGACGTAGACGCTATAATGTTCTCGCGTATAGAGGATCCTGAGAAGACCGCGCTCCAGGTGACCGATGTCGAGGGTTCTGTGACCCTGGCTGCGCAGACCGCGCTCAGGGACATAATAGGCCAGGTGGACCTCAGCCACATGATCCAGGGGAGGAGCGAGATAGCCGACGAGGTTAAGAAGCTCATAGACGACCGTGTTCTGCCTTGGGGAGTCAACGTTATATCTGTGGAGATACGTGACGTCCGCATACCTGCCGAACTTCAGGATGCGATGGCCCGTGTGGCTGTGGCATCAAGGGAGAGGGATGCCAGGGTGGTGCTTGCAGAATCGGAGAAGCTTGCCGCGCAGAGGATGGTCGACGCGGCAAACATATACCAGAGCAACCTGTTCGCCATGCAGCTAAGGTCTCTGAACATAATGTACGAGATCGGGATAAGCGGCAGGAACAACATAATATTCGTGCCTACGGACTCGAAGGGCATAGGCTTCCCAACTCCGCTGGGGGTGTTCGGGCTGAATAGCGTGATGTCGGGCAACCTGAACGTCGGCCAGCAGGACCAGAAGGGGCAGGGACAGGCTGCGCAGAAGCCCAAAAAGCCGTCGGGGACGCCTCAGGGTTAACCCTTTTAAGCCTTTAGAGGGCAATATGTATACCATTTCTAAGGTGTCCTAATGTTCGAGATCAAGATAGAGGATGCGCGCTACTGGAAGAACTGTGTCGACTCGATAGTCAGCCTGATTGACGAGGGCTCGTTCAACATAGCGAAGGAGGGCATATCCCTGAAGGCCATGGACCCCTCAGGAATCAGCATGGTCGCGTTCAACATACCCAACAAGGCTTTCTCCAAGTACGAGGTGGACAAGCCGGTGTCCATAGGGCTCAACCTGGACAACCTGAGCAAGATACTGGCCAGCTCCCGCGAGGGCGAGCAGCTGGTCATGAAGGAATCGGGCAACAAGCTGATGCTGGAGTTCGTGGGCGAGAACAGCAGGAGGAGGTTCAAGCTCCCCCTGATAGACGTGAGGAAGGATGCCGACAAGGAGCCGAAGGTAGACTTCGAGTCCAAAATCGAGATAAAGAGCGACCCGTTCAAGGAGTTCCTCAAGGACGCCAGCCTGCTTTCCACTTACATAGGCTTCAAGACGGACAAGGGCACGCTCATGATAATGGCCAAGGGCGACGCCGCTGAGCTAGAGGAGGAGCACCTGGACAAGGCTGAATTCATAAAGAAGCTTGACGTGACCAAGGCCTCTTCTGCAACGTTCAACCTCGAGTACCTCGAGCGCATGGTCAGCGCCTGCCCGACCGGCAGCAACATAATGCTTTCCATAAAGACCGAGGAGCCAATAAAGGTCGACTACAAGATAGGAGACGCTGTGGTGTCCTACTTCCTGGCCCCGTACATGGAGTCGTGACCTGAATGAATTTCCTCATCTTCATAGCGCCCAACGGCTTCAAGGATGAGACACTGAGCAAGGTAAGGGCGTTCTTCGACAAGTGGGGCATAAGATACAAGGTGAGCAGCTACAGCACGAAGGAGTGCAGGGGCTACCACGGTGCCGTAGTGGACCCCGACATCAACACCAACAAGGTCAACACGGCCGACTTCGACGGGATAATACTTCTTGACGGGCCTGGCATAGACCAGTACAGGCTGCAGGAGTTCAGGCCCCTGCTCGATCTCATCCTCAGGTTCAACACTAACGGCAAGTACGTCGCTGCTGTCGGCAACTCGCTCAGGATCCTCGCAAGGAGCAACACCATAAAGGGCAAGAAGGTTTCGGTGCCCAACGACGACGAGATAAAGAGGCTCGTGCTGCTTTTCCATGGGATACCGTCAGAGGAGGGCATAGAGGGCGCGGACAACGTGATATCGATAGGCGACTCCGGCGCGCTAGAGGAGAAGCTCGTGCGCATGATGAGCCACATTGGCGTGAATTAGGTTAGGTCCGGATATGGCCAAGAGCAAGAGGCCCCTCGTGAAGCAGATCGCGGAGGAGCGCATAGTGACGCTGTTCGGGCTCGCCGAGAAGGCCGCTCCCGAGGACAGGAAACTGTCGTCCAAATACGTAAAGTACCTTAGGAGGATTGCCGCGCACTACAAGGTCGGCATGCCGAAGGGGATAAGGGACAGGATATGCACGAGGTGCAACCTTGTGCTGGTGCCAGGCATCACGTCCACGGTCAGGATAGCGAGCTCGAAAGGGTATGTGGCCTACAAATGCGATTCGTGCGGATCGGAAAGGCACATACACTATTGAAGGAGCCTGAAGAGCTCGTCCCTTTCCGACTTGGTTATCTCCCTGCTCTTGTCCGAGAACGAGTCCCCGACAAACCTTGGCATTACGTGGATGTGGAAGTGGAATATTATCTGGTGGGCTGCCCTGCCGATGTTCGTGTCGACGCTTATCCCATCTGCCTTAAGCCTCTCCTTCAGTAGCAGGCCGTGCCCCTTCGCTGCTACGAACATCGACTTTACGATATTGTCAGGGGCCTCGAGCATGTTGGGATAGTGCTCCTTCGATACTATCAGGCTGTGCCCCTTCACGGTCGGATACTTGTCCAGTATGGCCACGCAGTCGCCGTAGTCCTTGAGGATGTGCTCGCTCCCGGCCCTTACTATCTCGCAGAATATGCATTCCTCGCTTCCTGCCATGCCATCGGGCTAATATCGCAGGCAAGGTATAAATATTTCGCAAAATCACTAGGTAGTATGGCAAAAACGGCAGTGGCGCCTGCACCGACCAAGTTCAATGACGAGCGCGTCGAGAAGGCCGTGACGGAATTCGCACGCCTTTGGGACAAGCTGTATATCAAGGATTATTCGGTTGGCGGGCTGAGCTACGCCAATAAGAACGGGTCGCTCCGAAGGAAGACCAACATCATCAACAGTCTTGTTGGCCAGTTCGAGGACGAGATGGACTACAAGTCCGCGTATTACGTCACAAAGCACGCCCTGAGCATGTTGACCCTTACCCTTGACCAGGTTAGGTCCAAGCAAGCATACGAGTCCGCGAGCAACAAGAGGCGTGCGGAAGTGGTAAAGGACATTACGGATGCGATAATGGACATCAACCTGAGCCATCTGCTAAGGAAGAAGAGAGGCAGGAAGGAGACCGGCCTTGGGATGCCGTAGCTGGTTGTTTCTAATTCTGAGAATGGGCCTGGTGAGATTTGAACTCACGACATCTGGCTTATAAGACCAGCGCTCTGACCAGGCTGAGCTACAAGCCCACAATTTGTTTTCTCGGAAAAGGTATTAAGCACTACGGCATCGTGTAGTTGTTCTGAACCCACGACGGCTTCTGAGGCACAGGGGGCAGGCCGCCAGTGTAGTTGTCGAGGGCGAATATCCTTATCGGATAGGTCGCATTGATGAAGTTTATCTGGCCTGTCTCGTTGAGCGGGAAGACCTGCGTGAAGCCCGGCAGCTTGCCCAGTATGAAGCCCCTGTAGAAGTTCGAGTTGTAGAAGTCCGTGGCGTTGTTCTGCACCGTCTGGTTGCTGCCGGTCGGGTAATAGAACATCATGTAGCCGACAAAGTCCTGGGTCGTGTAAGGAGGGCCTACTGGCGCGAAGAAGTTCGCCTGGGGCACGTACTGGAATACCCCCACGGGCATCATCGACTGCAGGTACGCGTTTATCCTCGTCCCGTTGGAGTCGTAGACCTTGAGCGCGTTGTCCGTTGTCGGGGTAGCGTTGATGCAGAAGGTCGCGTTGCTCGCTGGCACAAGCACTGACGTGCCCACGGCAGTCACGCCTGATATGTACTGCGTCTTAGAGTTGGATATGCTGCAATAGTCGGAAACGCTCGGTTGCGCCCCTGCAGAGAGCGTGGTTATCGGAAGCATCATGAACTCGGGCGAGTGCTTGAATTCGCATTGCGATGTCCCTGTGATGTACGGGTTGCCGGTTCCGTTCGCCTGCGCCTGGGCGAAGCTCTCCGATGTCGCGTTTATGTTTATGCACGCCAGGAAGTCCAGGGCGCCCCACTTCCCTACCGGACCCCCTAGTATGAGGTCCCTGTCGAATATGACGTACTTGGTCTGGTTGGCGTTCATGTAGCTTGCCAGGGTCTGCGGGGTGAATCCGAGCCTCGGGCCGAGCACGAACTGCGCCGCTGTGGCGTAGTCCTCCTTGTATATCGAGTTGTCGCCCCTGAGCACGGCGTTGCTGTGGCCGAACCAGTTGATCCAGTCGCCGTAGTCCCACCAGGAGAGTATCCTTGGCGCGTACGGGCCGACGTTCTGGCTCATCCAGTTGCCCGCCTGCAGCCAGAAGCTGGGCACCACGTTGCAGTATATGGCGTTGCCGAGCGTGCCTACCGGGAAGTAAGTCTGGCATGCGGTTGTCGGGTTCGAGCTGTATAGCTGGTATGCGTTTATCGACGCGAGCACGGTCTGAGCCTCGCCGGTGAATATCGTTCCCCCGGACAGGGCAGATGCGACGAATGCGATTACCATTAGGACCAGCAGCGCTGCCAGGTACGCCCTGAACTGCTTGGTCCTCTCGTTCATGAACAGCAGGTATAGAGCGTAGAGTATCCCCAGTATGGCGAGAACGAAGAACACGCCGACAGCGAAGACGCCCTGCATGAAGGCGTACTCCTTCGCGTCCCTTATCCTCTTCTCCTCGTCAGACACGCTTATGTCCTGGTCGTGGCCCTTGAGCTTTGTGAACTTGAAGCCGCGCCTGGACAGGTATATGAGCTCCCCCATCACTATGCAGAGCATTAGTATGTAGACCACGCCGAAGTGCGGCAGGTACTTCACCTCTATTATGCCGCCCAGCGCTATGAGCGATATCGCGAGCGCGAATATGCCAGTCTTGCTGTTCCTGTAGAAGATGCTTCCTATGACCAGTATGAGGAAGGCTATTATCACAGCCCACATGAAGACCGGAATGCCGGCTATGGAGCCGCCTATGAACCCGAATCCTGCTCCCCCGAAGTCGAAGAGCGGGCCTGTGGGCTCGTATTCCTGTACCGTCATGAACAGGGCGCTCGAAGGCGTTGTGAACTTGGCGCTCAGGTTATAGTAGCTCTCGAGCGGCTTGCCGAGCGGGGTGAGGAATATCAGCGCGGCTATTATGCCGATTATGATTATTACACCAAGCAGCCTCATCGGAACGGTGAGCTGCTGCTTGAGCCAATTCTTCTCGGCGAACTTGAGCAGATAGTCCATTATCAGGACCATGACGAACGCCAGCACCGGCCCAGAGACTATTATCGGTATGCCGGCGATCGACGGCAGCCTGTTTGCAAGCGTTGACTGGTATAGGTTGAACAGCGCGAACAGCACGACTATTACTGCGAGCGCTATGGCGTTCATCTTGTAGAAGTCCCTTATCGCGGGGTCCTTCTTTATTATGTCGATTATGCCCTGGACGAGGATGTATATCATCAGCACCCCCGCGGTGACCGTGTAGTAGTGGGCGCCGAGGAAGTTGAAGGAGAACGCCAGGCCCGCGAGCAGAGCCAGCCTAGTGTCCTTCATGTTCCTTATGGCAAGCACGTACGCCCCCATGAAGAAGAACAGCGCGAACAGGCCCCACGGCTCGAGCAACTGCTCTCCGGCTATGAAAGTTGTGAACAGCACGGACATCGTTGCGGCGAGCGCGGCGCCTATGACGGCTATATGCTCGTTGTACTCGTGGTAGAGTATCATGAACACCACGAACACCAGCAGCGCTGCAGTTATGGGCGGATAGAAGCTGCTGACCAGCGCCATTGTGGTAGTGTTGAACGTTGCGCCTCCAGCGGCGCCCAGGTTCGTGGCGAGCGAATACCAGTACGCCTCAAGGTATGGTATTATGGGCTCGACCCTCAGCACGGTCCCTGCGTGGGCAGCTGGCCATGCCGACGGGGAATAGAGGAGCTGGTAGCCGAATGTTATTATCGACTGTGTGTTTAGCATGTCGAAGTACGGGTCGAATTCGAAGTACTGCGGCGAGACTACTATGCTCTGCATCCTGGTAAGGAAGGTTATGAGCATAAGCGCTACTAGGATCAGCCAGAGGGCGGTTGTCGGCAGCGAGTTCTTCCTTCCTCCTGACGAGAATATGTTTGTGAACGACAGGCCCTTGAAAGCGCCCTGCCATACGCAGAGCACTATGCCTATTATCGTAAGCAGCAGCGTGTTGGCGAGGAAAAGCCCGAGCGAATACGTGAACGCGTGGACATAGCCCATGAGGTAGGATTCAAGCCATGTCAGCATCGCAGGGAAAACCAGCCCGAAGATGAACCCTATGACTATTATCTCGAAGTGGTTCAGCTCGGTCTTCTTGAGCAGGGCGAGCGCGATCAGGTATCCGGGAACGAGCGCCGTTAGTAGCGCAATGAACATCGAAAGGATTACGCTCATGTAACAAACCGGATGGGCTCTCTAACTATCACACAAACAGTTATTATGCCTTTAGCTGTTAAGTATCGACTTCGGGATCTCGAGGGGCTTCAGCTCGCGGTCCGGGAACACTGTGCCCGGCGGAACTATCCTCACCTTAACGCCGATCGCGCCGTACTTCGGGTATGCCGCTGTCTTGGCCTCGTGCACCAATGTAGTGACGTCCCCGGCCTTCGGTATGTAGCCGATGGACTTCCTTATCGTCTTCTTCTTGGCGCCCTTGGCCGCAAGCTTTCCGCTCGCGATTATCTCGGCGCCGAGCGCGCCGTTCTCCATGATCCTCCTTAGCGTAGACTGTATTATCTTCCTGGAGTTTATCCCTCGCTCCAGCTTCTCGCATATCTCCCTTGCCACCAGGAGCGGCTCGAGCGTCTTGTTCTGCACCTCCGCCACGCTTATCTGGGGGTTGTTTATCTTGAACTTCGTCTTGATCGTATCTGTGAGCTGGTCGATCGTCCTTCCCGACCTCCCTATGACCCTGCCCGGGTTGAGCACATAGACGGTTATCCTTGTGAGAACCGGCGTCTTCTGTATCTCGACCCTTGAGAAGCCGGCCCTCACGAGCTCCTTGCCCAAGTACTTCGAGATGTTGTGCTTTATTATCGAATCCTCAAGGAATTTTCTCTCTATGCCCATTATTGCACCTTTGTTTCCTCCTTCGCTTCCTTCTTCTCGGCCGCCTGCGCCTTCTCCGCCGGCTTAGCTGCCGGGAGCGGCTTGGCCGTCGGCACAGGCTTCTTCGCCTCCGCCTTCTTTGGCTTCGGCTTCTTCTCCTCCTTGGCCTTAATCTTGAGCTGCGGCGCCTTCGACATCCTCTCTATGCGCCTCTTCACGTTTGCGCCGAGGCCCTTCTCTATGCCCCTTCCGAGCGCTATCTCCACCCTTGCGAGTTCGAGGTCGGACCTCCTCAGCGCTGCGTATCCGTATCCGCCGCTTATGTATAGTATTCCCTTGGACGGCGTCCTCATCGCTATCTGGGTCTTGTTTGCAGCGGCGTGCACAACGTACATTGATTGCGAATCATAACCCTTGTTGTCGGCGTTTGCGCCTGCGTTGATTAGAACCTTCCTCACTATCATCGCGCATTTCTTAGGGTACCTGCCTTTCTTCCCTCCGATCTCGTGCCTAGAGCCCATCCTTGTGTTGTGCCTCCTGTAGACTATCGGCTTGCCCTCGTGTATCACGCTGTCGAGCATCGCTATGGCTTGCGGGAAGCTCCTGTACCTTATGGAGTCGCAGACCGCGCACAGGTCCTTCATGCTGGCGTTGATGTCCTTTGCGTGCGCAATCGCCAGCTCGCTCTTGTCGTAATTGATCGAATATGCCATTACTTCACCGATAGGAACTTGCTTCCCCTTGTCGCGCTGATTCCTGGCGCAGAGTGCTGCACCCTCTTTGTTGTGAACGCGAACTCGCCCAGCCTGTGGCCTAGCATGTTTGCAGTTATCTCTATCTCCTTGAACTCCTTGCCATTGTGCACAGCGAACTTCATGCCAATCCACGAAGGGAGTATCACAGCCTCGCGTATGTGCGTCTTTATTGGCTTGGTGACCTTGTGGGTCCTGTTGTACTCGATTACCTCGAGCAGCTGCTTCAGCCTCGTGGCGTTGCGCTTTATCGTGCGCCTCTGCCTCGACGTTATGAGCTTCTCGTAATCCTGTACGGTCATGCCTGTGAACTCGTTAGCGTACTTGCCCCTGAATGCTATTCTTTCTACCATGGTTATCCACGCTTCCTGCGCCCTACGCGCCTCGCAGCTATGTGCCCGACCTTCCTGCCCGGCGGAGCGTTCCTTGCCGTCATGCTGCTCTTGCCCTTGTGGTGCTGCTTGCCTCCGAACGGGTGGTCGACAGGGTTGCTCTTGACTCCCCTGTACGTCGGCCAAAGCCTGTTGAGCGCGTGCTTAATGTAATGGTTCTTGCCGGCCTTAACGATCGGCTGCTCCGACATTCCCCCGCCTGCAACGAGGCCGAGCTGGGCCCTGCAGTAGTTGGGCAGCGAGACCGTGGCCTTGGACGGCAGGAGTATGGACGTGTTGTTGCCTATGTGCGCCGAGACGTATGCCGCCGCGCCTGCCGACCTGACCAGCTTGCCTCCGTCGCCTATGCTCGACTCTATGTTGTATATCGGGGTTCCTTCCGGGACAGCGGATATGTTGACCACGCTGCCCACGCCCTGCGGCACGTCGGCGTTTATGCTCACCTTGTCCCCGATCCTTATCCCTTCGGGGGCTATCAGGTAGCCTGTCGTGAAATCCTCGTAAAGTATCTTCATGAGCGGGGCGCTGTGGCCCGTGTGGTTTATCAGCTCGACAACCTCCCCTATGATGCGCCTTCCGTTCCCAGGGTAGCCAACGCTGATGTCATAGGTGCCGGGCAGCTTCATGTAGGCGTTTGTGGCCTTGCCCCTCCTCTGCATCTTCAGCTTCTTTCCCATGTCTACACCAGCTTCAGCTTGACTGCCACGTCGCCTGCCTTGCTGGCAGGGACGAGCTTTATGAAAACCTTCTTAGTGTTGTTCGGCATGTTGGCCGTGCTCACGCTTTCCACCTTTACGTTGAACATCTTCTCGAACTCCTCCTTTATCTCCGACTTCTTGGCCCTCTGGTCCACCATGTAGGTTATCGTGTTCTTGCTGTTGATCATCTCGATCGCCTTTTCCGTGGATACAGGGTGAAGCAGGACTTGCATGATATCACATCAGTTTCATTTTCTTTATCTTCTCCTCGAGGCTGGCGATTGCGCTCTCGCTCCAGACGGTCATGCGGCCGGGCATCCCGCCCGGGGCAAGAAGGCCGACCTTGAGGTCCTCGACCTTGCAAACGTCTACGCCCGGGATGTTCCTGGCGGACTTTATTATCCCCTTGTCTTCGCCGACGACTATCAGAAGTGTCCTCGGCCTTATAGTCTGCCTGGCAGAGCGCCTCACTCCCTTCCTCGCCCTGGCCTCGGCGCCCTTTTCGAGGAGCGCGTCGAGCTTGAGCCTTTCGAGGAGCGCGACCACTTCCTTTGTCCTCTTTATCGACTCTATATCGTTCGACATTACTAGCGGAAGGGACGGATGCTGGTGCCTGGCGTATTCCTTGGACGCCGTTGCGGCGACCGAGCTGGCCATCGCCTTCTGGTACTCCTTCGCGTTGATGTTCTCGATAAGTATCTTCTCTATGACGTGCGGGTGCGCCCTCTTTCCCTTTACCGAGGACGGGATCCTCCTGACGCGGCCCTGTGCGCCGCCCCCAAGCTTCTCCCTGGGTCTTATCGCGCGACCCATGTGCCTTCCTGTCCTGTAGGAGCTCATGGCTCCATAGTACCTGGCTGTGGTCTGCATTCCGGCGAGCGCGAAGTGGCCCTGCGGCTGCAGCCTTGCGCTGTTCTCCGCGTTGACCGCCCTGTTTATCAGGTCCGGGCGCACCTGCTCGCTGAAGGCGTGCGGCAACTGGATGCTCCTTGCCTTATTGCCATCTAGGGAGTTTACAGACGCTTCCATCGTTTCACTTCATTGTCTCTATGTAGGTGACCTTGGGCTCCTTTATCCCCTTGGCGTTCCTGTTTCCGACGGACTTCCTCACGCGCACCAGCCTCTTTGCCGGGCCCGGAACGGAGCCGTCTATAAGTATGTAATCGTTCTTCACTACGCCGTAGTTCTTGAATCCGGACGCGATGTTAACCGCAGCGGCGTCGTTCTTCGTGCCCACCTTGACGATCCTCTTGTTGTGCTCCGACCTGTAGTTGAACCCCATCTGGCCGGCCTGCGGGACGCCGAATAGCACCTTGCCCGGTGTGAACGCTCCGTGCGTTCCGACGTGCCTCGTCTTCTGGGTAGCCTTGTGGTTCAGCCTTGCCACGCCGAACCTCTTAATGACGCCGGCCCAGCCCTTGCCCCTCGTTATCGAGACAAGGTCGACGAACTCCCCGGGCTTGAACACTTCGCCCGGGTTTATCCTCTTCCCGAGGAGGCCGGCCGCGAAAGCTATCTTCTCGTTGATGTCCTTGCCGGACACTTTGGCCTCGAACCTGTTGTTGTGGTTCTGGCCGGTGCTGAGCGCCTTTGGCGATGAAACCAGCAGGAGCGAAACGTCGACGAAGTCGTTCGCCTTCGCCTTTATCTGCTCCAGCGCAGACTCGTCCTTCTTGACCGTCTTCACGCCTGCCTTCTGTGCGAGCTGCTTCGAATATATCTCTTCCGAGGTCCTCCTGTATTTTGTCGTCGGATCTATCGAGTATAGCCTGACGCCGTACACCTCGGTCTCTGGTATCTCGAGGACTGTGCACGCCCTGTTCACCTCCAGCTGCTTCGACGGGCTTTCGGTGTCGTCCACCATGGTGAAGCGGGTCATGCCTGCCTTGAACGCGACTATGTTGTCTATGCTCGGCTCCTGGCTCTTCCTTACAGAGCGCACTCTGGGCAGACGCCTGACTGCGCGCCTGTGCTGCCAGAACTGCAATGAGCCTCGGGTCATGTTACACAACTGCCTAAAATGGAGTCGTTATTTTCGGCCGGCAAAAGGGTCGACCGCAAGAGATTCAGGACTGGAAACCGTCTTAAATGCTCTAACTAGTTTTACGAGGCGACATTTATAAAGGTTTAGTTTCCCTTCCGCTATTTCTTTGGTCGGGTATAAATATTACGCAAGCGCATAAACAAACATGGACAGGGGCAGGGACCTTTCGAGGAGGATAAGCGACCACTTTAACGATGTCAAGGGCAGGGTCGAGCAGAGCGGGCTGGTGAATGAAAGGATATACAACCTGATGGCACAGGTGAACAAGGATCCCGGGATGGAGACGAAGGATTTCGCGAAGGAACTGTTCGCAGAGGCCAGCAGGGTTTACGGGGACGGCTTCTCGCAGCGTTCCAGCCTTTACAAGGATTCTGCGATACTGATAAATGTTGCCAGCCGCGTGGTGGAGATATGCTTTGCAGACTTTTCTGACGCTTCGAGGCCTTCGGCCATCCTTGCTTGGGTCAGGCATGACGGCAACGTTAGCTTCTTCAGACCGCCGATAAAAGTGCTTATGGAGAGCAAGGCTTTCGGGCCGGAGCTGCGGTCGTTCGCGGACAACATGAAACTTGCCGACGTAGGACAGTGAACTAGATACCGCCGGCTTTCTCCACTATCTCGATGTCGTTCAGCACAGAGTTTATAGACGCCTTGAGCGCGGTGGGATCCTCCGCTTTTATGCGGACCGTTATCTCCGTTTTTGTCTCCGACATGCTCACGCTGCTGCGCTTGTATTCCCTTTTGCTCCCGATTACCTTGAGGTAGTTTACGCCCGCGCTCTTCGTTACCGTTATTTCGGCCCTGTGCATCACGCCCACCTGTAGCCGGCGCCCGATATCCTTATCGTCAGCCGCTCGGTCCCGCTTCCCTTCCTGCTTACCACCACTATGCTCTTCAGGCCCTTAGACTTCGCCTTTTCCACCAGCCTGCTTATCGTGGTGCTGCCCCTCCTTACGATGAGATAGTCTTCGGAGCTCACGCTCTTCAGGTATTCCTTTATCTGCTTGGGCGAGAAGCCCCTTGAGAATGTGAGAAGCGCCCTCTGCGTGTCATCTCCTTCTGTTCTGCCTCATGCTGGGCCTTACGCCCTCTGTCCCGAAGCCCTTGTGGAGGAGTCCCCTGTGCTTTGCGCCTGCGCTTGTCATCCCCCTGAACGCCCTGTTGCGCTGCTGCGTTACCCCCGACAGCTGCCTGTCCGACATTATAGACGGGCTTGTCCTGTCGGCCAGTATGACCTCGTAGAACTTTGTGGAGCCTGCCTGGCCCACGAAGTAAGAATTGACGACCTCGCAGTTAGCGAACTTCCTTGCGGCCCTCTCCTCGGCTATCGCCTGCAGCGACTTGTGTATGGAGAAGTACCTTCCGCTCTTGGATGGCTTCCTGCCCCCGTGCGGCGTCTCTCGCTTCTTCTTTCCTCCCTTCACGCGGACCCGTACTATGACAACGCCCTGCTTCGCCTTGTATCCCAGCTCTCGGGCCCTCGCCAGGTTCGTGGGCCTCTCAACCCTTGTTACCGGCGACTGCGCGTTCCACTGCGCGAGCCTCTGGGTGTAGATCTGCGCTCGCTCCTTGTATTCGTTCTGGAATGACTGCTTAATCTCCTTGTACATGCTCATGTGAATCTCCAATAGACCTAACAGCTAGGAATTAGGAATCTGTATTAATTGTTCCACGGCCACTAATAAATATCTTTCCTCGGTCGCGGGTTGCGGAAGCGAGCCCAAGGATAATATATGTTGCAGCCCATAATCTCAGCATGCGTCTGTTGGTGCTGTACGGGCCTCCGGCTTCGGGCAAGCTGACCGTGGCTGAGGAGTTGGCGAGGATAACGGGCTTCCGGGTCTTCCACAACCACGTCACAAGGGACATCGTCCGCATGTTCATGGACCCGGAGGATGCGAGGTTCCAGTCGCTCGTCAACAAGTACAGGTTCGACATCATGGAGCGCGCGGCGAAAGAGAGGGTCAGGGGGCTCATCTTCACCTTCGTCTATGCGAGGGGAAGGCCGGACCACGATTTCATACGCAGCCTGGTCCGGCGGGTGGAGAAGCACGGCGGGAAGGTCGACTTCGTGCGGATCCATTGCGACGAGAAGGAGCTGATGCGCAGGGTCGGGAACGGATCGAGGGAGCGCCACGGCAAGATCAAGACCAGGGCGAAACTCCGATACGTGCTTGGTGAGAAGGACCTGACCAAACCGATACCTTTCGTAGACTCGTTTGACGTCGACACCGGACGCGTCCAGCCGAAAACCGCGGCGCTGATGATAAAACGGCACTACCGCCTTCAGCCTCCGTCGAGCGCGCTTGCAAAGCTTTAAATATTACAAATCCGTAAATACTACTGAGCGACCACGAGACCCACAGACCCGGATTTTCAGGTGATAATATAACGCGGGCTTCAGCACGTCACTTTTCGGCCCAACCGGAATCCGAGCTGAGGCGCTGGCCGACGAATCGCATTTACACGGTGAACTTGCATGGCTACTAAATCTAAGAAGGCGGGCAGGACCCACAAGAAGGTTGCTGGGAGCAGGGGCAGGGCGAAAAGGCCGGCTGCGAGGGTTGCCAGGGCAAGGGTTGTGAAAAAGGCGCGCGTGAAGGGCAGGGTGGCCGCAAGGCCCCCGGTAAAGGCGGCGTCGAGGGTCGCGCCGGCTGAGAAGAAGGCACCGAAGGAGAAGGTGAACGCCGCGGTGCCGCCCGCAGAGGACGCGAAGAAGGCGATAGACCAGCTGCTGGGCGACGACGCTTCCCTGTCTTATCTCAAGAAGAACGTCAGCAAGAGGGCGATAGACGTGATAACGATGCTCTCTTCCCCGAAGACAGACGAATACATAGCCGAGCAGCTCGGGACAAAGATCAACGCCGTCAGGAGGATGCTCAACCTCATGCAGAACTACGGGATAACAAACTATTACGTTTCTAAGAACGTGGACGGATGGCTGTCGTTCGCCTGGTACATCAACACCGGCAAGATAGGGCAGTTCTTCGACTACATAAAGCAGATAAACACCGCGGAGCCCGTGGTGAAGGAGGACTGCGACGACTACTTCATATGCAACGCCTGCTATTCCGACAACAAGCTCATCTTCCCGTTCGACGCTGCGTTCGAGGAGCAGTTCAAGTGCAACATGTGCGGCAGCAACCTCAAACGCGTGGACAAGGACGGCGTCAAGGACCTTGTGGCGCAAACAAGAGGCGAAACCGAAACGTCGCCTTTATCAGAAGGGTTAAATAAAGAGACAGTATAATCTTTTTGAAGCGAGGTAGGGTAGTCAGGAGTGCCCGCCGGGCTCATATAAGGTGTACGACATAAATGAATTCGCAAACCTCATGAACTCTAACTCTGATGTACAGAGAAGACGAAGATACAAACAGATGAAAATGGAACAGGACGCATCTGAAAAACTTCGTCTTGAGGGGGGAAGTATATCCTCCAACAGTGGTTTGCGATAGAATAGCTGTAAAGGGCGGCAAGGTGTTCTTCGTAGAATTTAAGAAACCGGGCCAAAGACTTACGCAATTCCAAGAGAGGATAAAATCTCTCGTTAAAAATTATATTGTCGTCCACTACTGAGAAACCCGGAGATCGCTGGTTCAAATCCAGTCCTCGCTACTTATACTACCCTTCACTTCCGGTATTACTTTTCTTCTTCGTTTCGGGACTCGGATATATATAAAACCAATGTCCTTTGATACATCTGCATATTATATTAAGAAAGAGCGAATAGTGGAATTGTGGGGTCCTGCCGTGTCATTGGAACTGTCTTATGATCTTGTCTGGCGCATCTACCAGGCGGAAAACCAGAACTACGAGCTGCAGCAAATACCGAAGACTTTCTACGAAGATGCGGCCGAACTAATCGAAAGCCTCCCCTCGGACGCGCACGACACGGGCAAGCGCGGCACAAAGGAGAACGCAATAAAACTTATAGAGGCGGTCCACGAAAGGAGGTCGCAGAAGATACTGATGTATGTCGCGTTCGGGCGGCAGCTCCCGCAGAACGCCCCCCAGAAGGAGGCGGAACTGTACGACCGGATAGCAACAATTAAAAAAGAGAACAGGCTAAATATTACCAAGGGCAAATCGCAGCAGGACCCGTTCACGCTGAAGTCGATGCGCGATATGCCGGAGATAGTTCTTCCATCAGGCAGCAGGCTGGGCCCGCTGAAGAAGGAGCAGGTCGTCAGGGTGGCCTCGCCCGACGATCGCAGGTTCCTGCTGGAGAGCGTCATATGTATAGAGATATAGAAGTCGATTCGTATGAAGATAGCAAAACAGATAACCGCCTACTGCCCGAAGTGCAGGAAGCACACGATGCACAAGGTGAAGGTCTACTCGAAGGGGCCGACCCGCGGCACCGACATGGGCTCGCGAAGGCGCGACAGGAAACTGAAGGGCTACACGGGCAAGGTAAAGGGACAGGCAACAGTCCTGAAGATAGCGAAGAGGAACAAGCTCATGCTCGAATGCGCGGACTGCGGCTACATTGTCGAGAGGGTCGTGGGCACCCGCGCCAAGAAGAAGATAGAGATAAAGGCCTAGGAGCATGGACGAAAACAGGAGCATACCGAGGGTAGGCGAGCTGGTCATCGCCCAAGTGAGCAAGATCGCGCAGTTCGGGGCCTACTGCAAGCTGCTCGAGTACAACAACCTCGACGTCTTCCTACCAATACGAGAGGTCTCCTCAGGCTGGATAAAGAACATCCACGAGTTCATAAGGGAGGGCCAGAAGCTCGTAGTAAAGGTGACGTACCACGACAAGGAGCGCAACACGATAGACATATCGCTCAAGAAGGTGACGCCGAAGGAGACGAAGGAGAAGATCAGGGCGTTCAACCTCGAGAACAGGCTGCGCGCCCTCTTCATGCAGTCAGTAAAGGTGGCGAAGCTCGACCAGAAGAAGGAGCAGATGGTTGCGACCGCGCTCTCGGAATTCGGAAGCTTCACCAACCTCGTCAACCATGTCAACCAGGACACAACAGAGTTCAAGGGGTCCGCTCTGCCTGCAAAGCTGAAGGAGGCGTTCACCACAAGCGTGGCCTCGACAAAGAAGAAGAAATCGTACAAGGTTTCGTACATACTCACCCTGACGACGTACAACACCAAGAACGGGGCGGCAGAGCTCCGCGACATATTCAGCACGGTCCAGCAGAAGGGCGTCACAGTCTCGTACATAAGCGCGCCCAAGTACCGCATGCTTGCGGAGAGCGAGGACTTCGCCGAGGCGAAGAACATGATAAAGTCCGCGGAGGAGGTGATAAGGTCGAAGCTCAAGAAGGGCGTCTTCGAGCTCGAGAAGGAGAAGCTGAAGAAGGAGAAGGAGGACATAATGGAGAACATATGATGGTATCATGAAGGGAACGGTAATAATCAGGCACAAGAGGATAAAGCTCAACAACCCGATACTCGTGGTCGGTCTCCCGGGCGTGGGCAGCGTAGGCAAGATAATAGCCGAGCACCTGAGGAAGGAGTACAAGCCGATCAAGATGGCGACGCTGTACTCCGAGCACTTCCCCCCGCAGGTGATAATGCAGAGCAACGGCTGCCTGAGGGCGTTCAGCAACAGGTTCTACCTGATAAGGACGAGCAGGAACAAGGGGAACGACGTCGTGCTCCTGACCGGCGACTCCCAGGCGGCAACGCCAGACGGGCAGTACATGATCAACGGCATGATACTCGACTACTTCAAGAAGGAGCTGGGCGGCAAGTTCATCTACACGCTAGGCGGATACAACATCGCCGAGGCGGCCGGCAAGGCGCCAAGGGTATTCGGAAACGCGACGAGCAAGCAGGTGATAGAGCAGTTCAAGGACTCGGGCGTGGTCTTCGGCAAGTCGAAGGGCTACATCTTCGGTGCCGCAGGCCTGCTGATCGCATTCGCGAAAAGGGAAAGGATAAACGGGATATGCCTAATGGGCGAGACGGCGTACATAGATTTCGACGCTCCCGCAGCAAAGGCGGTGATGGAGGTGATAACCAAGAGGCTCGGCCTTACCGTTAAGACACCGGACCTCGACAAGATAATAAAGGAAACGGGCAAGATACTCCA
Organism: Microcaldota archaeon; assembly: GCA_028866905.1. Lineage (GTDB taxonomy): Archaea > Micrarchaeota > Micrarchaeia > Micrarchaeales > Micrarchaeaceae > JAGWHI01. The sequence goes on along the minus strand of JAGWHI010000012.1, from coordinate 8,643 downwards.
GCACCAGCCGCAGGACCAGGTGATAGACCAGTTCAATGTCCCGCAGGAGGTCCCCCAGAGCGTCAAGGGCAACCCAACCTACATCAGATGATTGCTACTTCTCGCGCTAGTGGTCCAACCTGGTTAAGACTCGAGCTTCCCAAGCTCGCAACCCGGGTTCAAATCCCGGCTAGCGCAACTATAAATATTTCCTAAATCCCGAAACTATAAGGGATCGGATGTCAAAGACCGTGCTAGTCCGCAGAGAGCAACACAGCATAGAAGCGTTCCTAAGGGACGCAAAGGACAAGGTCGGTGCCGGAATAGAGGCTGCGCAGAACGGCGTCTCGAAGATTTTTGCAGGCGGGGTCTCGCTGACAGTAACCTTCCTGTCGGTCGGATTCGGAAACGCCGAAGCCCAGGTTACAGTCCCTGGCGAAAATGGTGCTAACGTCCAGCACGGCGGAGTTATTGTAGTTCCCCCGGCAAACTATGGTCCGATGGGTGGTGGCGTCCAAGTTCCGAACTATGGTCCAACAGGGGGCGTACACGTTCCTGGAAGCACAGGCGGAGTGACCATCGTGACTCCAAACGGCACGGTGATAAATCCGGAGCCGAACACGGCCTCCAGTGTGGTGCTTAACGGGACGAACGCTACAGCGCACATTCTGCAAACCGCTACAAACCATGCCGTTGCATCACCATCATTCGAGTTGGGCGTAATCTTCGGCGCCCTTGCATTGGGAAGCGCCGCTGTTTACCTTTCGGCAAGGACAATATTAAGGAGACGAAGAGCGCGCGGCAGCGATGCAACACGCAACAGCAAAGGGACCGACTGGCGTCCGATAGGCGAGGACATACCTGAGGACCATAAATAATAGCCTAGGTCAAAACCCCTCCGGACACATGCGCGTTGAGCCTCCTTAGCACATGGTATTTCTCATCCCTGTCTATCCTGGCTTTGTCTATTATGTCCTCCAGGCTTTCGCAAACGGAATCGTACGTCCTTTTGTCCACAGGGAACGGTATCCCGTCCTTGCCGCCAACATTGTAAGCGTAGGTTATCGGGTCCCTATACGCTATCTCCTTCCCGTATACAAGGCTGGAAATCAGGGCCAGCGACCTCAACGTGGACCTGCCGACGCCCTTCACCAGAAGCAGCTCCCTGTAATCCCTGGGCTCCAGCTCGCTTGCCCGCCCGAGCGCCTCCCTTCCCCGTTTCGTAAGGTCTATATCTGCGAGTATCTTGTGCCGGTCCGGGTACTTTATCGCCTTGGCATAGTCCTCCACTGCGTTCACAGAAAAGTTCCGCACCTCGGCGTTCTGCTCCGCGGTGAGGTCCATGCTCACACTGCGCAAGTCTGTGGAGATGCCAGTATGCGGCTCGTTTGCGATGTCCTTCTTTGTCACAGCGTCGCACCACCACTGGAAACGTATGGCGGTGTCGCGCTTGCTGTCGATCGCCTGCTGGACAACCGACCATTTCCCTGTCTTGGTGAAGATGAGCGAATGCTGGTATATCCCTATGTTATCGTAGACCAGCGAGGAATCGATCTTTGCAGACAGCCGGCTGGTCTCCACAAGCGAGGCCTCGCTGTTTGTTATGCCGAGCACGCCGGTGCCCTCCCTGATGTCGTTCGGCGTATTAGTGCCGGCCTTGCCCTTGCCTCCGGCAACGAAAATCTCCCCGGTGTCGTTCAGCGCCTCCTTCAGCGCACCGACAGTCACCGTGGTTGTTCCGCTGCTGTGCCAGTCGTAGCCTATCGCGCACGAGAGCGCCTGGAACCAGTTGGTATCGCTGAGCCTCCTTGCGAGCTCGTCTGCGCCGAAATCGTCAATGATCACCAGCGATATCGCGCGGCTTAGCCTAACCATCCTGTGAAAGAGCCACTTCGGCGCCCGCCCCCCGTGGAGGGGAAGCTCTGTTATCTGTCGCACGTAGGGCTATGGCTGAGAAGTTAGATATACACCGAAAGAATTCCCTTGTAGTGGAGGAATCAGGTCTCGGAAACAGCACGCTTGCCGTACGTTATGCCCCCCATGCCCTTGGAGATCAGCCAGCAGGTGACGAAAGAGAGAACGAAAACTACAGGTATCACCACGGCTATGCCCAGCGCCTGAAGGCCCAGCTGGTCGAGCGCTGCCATCCCGCCGCCGAACAGCAGCCCGTTAGGCAGGTGCGTAGCGCCAGACTGCACAGCGAAAGCGGACTGCGCGAAGAAGGCCACCATGAGCACTCCGAACAGGCCGCCGGCCATGTGGCCCGCCATGAGGCCTGCCGGATCTGAGAACCATTTCACCTTTGCAATGTATTTCTCCCCGGCAACGAACAGGGGGCCCCCGAGCAGGCCTAGCACAGCGGCGCTCCCTATGCTTACGAATCCGGCAACAGGCGTTATGACTATAAGGCCCATCAGCACCCCGTTGGCGCCGTCGATGAGCATAGGCCTGGTGCCCAGCATGTATTTTGTGGATACGAGCGTGGACAGGAAGCAGGCCGCCGCGCAGAGGAAGGTGGTTATCACCACGACCAGCGCCTCGTTGTTGAATGCCAGCACGCTGCCCGGGTTGAATCCGAACCAGCCTAGCCAGAGAAGAAGAAGGCCGAGCGTGAGCCACGCCCTGTTGACGCTTACCCCGACCTGCTCGCTCCGCTTAAGGCCCCGCGCCCTCTCCTCCCTCCAGATCTGCAGCATTATGCCAAGCCCAGCTGCGGCTGCCGCCCCGTGGACAACAAGCCCGCCGGCGAAGTCCACCATACCAAGCGTTGCCAGCCAGCCTGTGGGATTCCATATCCAAGCGGCAGGCAGCGTCCAGATTATGATGAAGTAGACAAGCGCGTAAATGACGAATGCCGTCATCTTGACCTTCCTGAGTATAACAAGCCCAACCAGGGCCAGCGTCACTGCCGCGAACGCGGTCTCGAACAGGAAGTACGTGGGCACGGTAAGCCCTGTGTTGAAGTAGTTGGTGTCCATGGACCACCAGACCCCATTGAGTATGCCCTGCACCGTTGAGTCGAACCCGCCCAGGAAAAGCCCGTGATATAGCGGGTTCCCTATTATGCCGTCGATTGTTGGCGCGAAAGCAACGTTGAATCCAATGAACGCCATCACGAATATGGCGGCGCATGTCATGATCAGGGTCTTCAGGAGCGCCCTGTCGAACTTCTCGCCGAACTCGCCCACCTCGAGGAAGCCGACAGCTATCGTCATGAGGAAAACGAGCAGCGCGGCTATAATGACCCAAAGGTTGTTGACAAGCGCGTCCAGCAGGAGCATCGTAAGGGGAATGCAGAGAAAGTATAAGAACCTATCAGAGAGATGCTACCTATGCCAAAGGGAAAAAACCACCCAGACATAGCCGCAATGGACAAAGCGTCGCGCTACCTGCAGTCGTCCTTCGATGGGAACGGCGTAAAGGTCTCGGACATGGACAAGGTGAAGTCCAGCATGGTTGTTGTGGCCAAGGGCGCACCCGCCAGCATAGCAAAAATACTTTCTGACTGCAACGGAAAAATAGTATCCGACAGCAAAAAGAGGCTGCGCGTGATAGACGAGATCGTATAGCTCAGCCAACAAGCGCCAGAAGGAGGAAGCCAACAAGCCCGCCTACAACGCCGCAGAAGACGTTGGTCGTCGCCTTCGTTCCCATTCCTTTGGTCTCGAAGTAGCCCACCATGGAATCGACAACGGTACCTGCGAACCCGCCCAGGCTTATTATCCCCATAAGGCCGAGGACCCCGACTTGGAAGCCCAGCCCGTAGATCGTTGGCACCAGCACGGCGGACCATGCGGATATTATGACTGCAGCCACAAGCCCGGAAACCAGGCCCAGAAGCGACACCCCTCCGGAAACGCCCTTCTTCACCTTCTTGAAGGTGAAAATCATCACGGGCGCCTTCCCTAGCACGCCAATCTCGCTGCCGAACTTGTCAGCTGTTATTGCGGCAACGCTGGCCATGAAGCCTATCATGGAGAGGCCTGCCAGCTGCTCCGAAGCGTAGATGTGGCCTATCCAGTACGTGAAGGCGAAAAGCAGGGGACCGGCGCTGTTGGACAGCACGTTGCTGACACCCCTGACGAGCTCGTAGACCCTGATCTTCTTCTTGTACGCCACGCCTATGCTGGTGACTATGGTCGAAAGCACGAGGAAGCTGAAGATAGCAGCGACGAAGAGCGGCCCCTGGTCCATCGGCCCGCCAAAGAAAAGCAGCAGTATTCCGACGACAACCGCCACTATTCCGGCCCTTGCATTAAGAGTAAAAACGTTCATCAGAGCATTCCATTTTGATGAAATTATTCCGCTATTAGCTAAGGTTTTTAAGCCTAAGCATTCATACAATATCACGGGTTCTCTACTGTAGGAAGGTCGTGAAGAACTGGTCGCCTTGCCAGCGTGTCTAACACGCTGGCACTAATTCTTCTTTATGTCAATCCTTCAATCATCAGCTTGCGCTTTTTAGCATTGGAAGCGACAGGTATTTATAACCGATTTAACCTGAGGAATTCCGCTGCGCTTCCCTATCCTTTTATACCTATTCGTTCATAATCCTATTACTACTACTCGTCGTGAATCCATGGCAAAGGAGAAGTCGATAAAGGAGCTAGAGGACCTTCCCGGAATAGGCGAGACCTCGGCCGAGAAGCTCCGCGCTTCAGGAATAGACAGCATAGACAAGATAGCCACAATGGCGCCGCACGACCTTTCCGAGACGTCAGGCATAAGCGCCGAGGCCGCGAAGAAGGCGATAGCAGCTGCCATAGAGGCCACAACCATAGAGTACCAGACCGGCGAATCGTACTACGAGAAGAGGAAGCAGATCGGGAAGATATCGACAGGCACAGAGGAGCTCGACGGCCTGCTCGGCGGGGGCGTGGAGACCAACGGGATAACCGAGGCGTACGGCAAGTTCTCGAGCGGAAAGAGCCAGATAGGGTTCCAGCTTGCAGTGCAGGCCCAGAAGGAGCCGTCCAAGGGCGGGCTGGGCGGCGCAGTGCTGTTCATAGACACCGAGGGGACGTTCAGGCCGGAAAGGATAGAGAGCATAGCAAAGTCCCAGGACATGGACCCAAAGACCGTGCTGGAGAACATACTGTATGTCAGGGCCACGACCACAGACCAGCAGATCCTAACTGTAGAGAGGGCCGAGAAGATAATACAGGAGAAGAACATCAAGCTCATAGTCATAGACTCGCTCACATCGCTTTTTAGGGCGGAGTTCATAGGCAGGGGCGCGCTCGGCGAGAGACAGCAGAAGCTCAACCAGCACATCCACAGGCTGCAGACCCTAGCGGACAAGTTCAACCTGGCGGTGTACATTACCAACCAGGTGATGGACAACCCCGGCATACTGTTCGGGGACCCGACCACGCCCATAGGGGGCAACGTGCTTGCGCACGCAGCTACAACAAGGCTCTACCTGAGGAAGAGCAAGGAGGGCAAGCGCATAGTCAGGCTTGTGGACTCGCCCAGCATGCCAGAGGGCGAGTGCGTCATCAAGATAACCGCCGACGGTATATCCGATTGATCCTGGTGTGCAGATGCTCTATCTTGTCGGGGTAGGACTATCTTACAAGGACGTGAGCCCAAGGGCCATGGACGCGCTGCTCCTGTGCGACGGCATCCACATCGATTACCACACAAGCGTAGTTGATGGCAAGACCCTGGAGCTCGTGGAAAGCGAGACCGGGATAAAGCCAACCGCGCTGGAGCGCAGACAGTTCGAGGATGACGCAGCAAAGCTGGTGAGGCAGGCGTCAGCCAGCAACGTAGCTGTGCTCTTCGGCGGCGACCCTCTGGTGGCGACGACCCACAAGATACTCTTCATAGAGGCGAAGCGGCAGAGTGTCAAGGTCGAGACCATACACTCCGTGTCCGCCATATCAGTCGCGATAGGCGAGAGCGGCCTGGACTTCTACAGGTTCGGGCCGGTATGCACAATAGCGTCGTGGAGCGAGCACTACAAGCCGACGTCGTTCTACGAGACCATAGCATCAAATGCAACGCAGGGGAGCCACAGCCTAGTGCTCCTGGATTTCGACAGGAGGGGACACTCGATGGACCTGGGCTCCGCCATAAGGATACTCGAGGAAGCGGAGAGGCAGCACGGCAAAGGCATTATAAACGAGGAAACCCAAATGATCATAATGCATTCAATAACACAGGATGGCGAGCGCAAGATCCTAACGACCCTAGGGGCGGCAAAAAAGCTCGCGCTGCCAGAGGGGCCGACGCTCCTGATACTGCCGGGCAGGACAACAGACATAGAAAGGGAATGCATGGCGGCGATGCTTGGGGGTGTTTGAACGACGCTGCTGCTCCAGTACGACCGCAAGCGTGGGCGCGTCTACGCCAGCGACCAGTCCACCATAGACCTGCTGAAGAAGGGCGCCTTCGGCACCATGGACGGCCACAACCTTGCGCTCACGCCGGAGGAGGCGCTGTACGCAATGGATGTGAGGAAGGCCGAGTGCAGGGATGGTGACACCGAGATAACGTTCAACGACATCGCAGGCTCATACACGCAAAGCAAGAAGTTCATAGCAAGGTACTTTACCTACAAGGACTGGAGGGACCGCGGCCTTATAGCCAGGGGCCCAGCGAAGGGGCCGAGGGACGGCCGCCAGACCCCGATAAAGAAATACCCTGCGGCGAAGCCCAAGCTCTCCGGGTACTCCCTGACTGCCACGTTTTTCAGCGCGGACCTTGTCGCCATAGCCGACGACACCGAGGACGCCAAGGGGATATACGGTGACCTGTGGTTCGGGCAGTACGGGACGTACAAGATGGCGGGCCACGGCACCCAGAACAAGCTCGACATATACGAGGCCGTGTACCTGATGGACAACGGCGTGCTTAAGCTGCGCAACGCCAGCAGGCCAGAGATATTTCGCGCCGCAGTGGCAAGGAGGAAGGACTTCCCCAAGCTGTACAGCGTTTACAGCGACTGGCGAGACCACGGTTACATAGTGAAGACGGGCTTCAAGTTCGGCACCCACTTCAGGATATACTTCCCCGGCGCGAAGCCGAGGCGCGACGACCCGTCCTGGGTGCACTCAAAGCATGTCATACAGGTATTCCCCAGGGACCAGAAGCTGCTGATATCCGAGTGGGCGCGCGCGATAAGGGTAGCGCACTCGGTCAGGAAGACATTCATACTTGCGATACCCGGCAAATCCAGGCAGAAGAAGCTGGGCATAGACTACCTGCTCTACCACAGGAAGGGGGGCGACATAGAGAAGCCGGGTGAGGACGCGCCCAGGTACGCGATGCTCTCGCTGGGCGAGGAGGAGTACATAGGCGGCGCCGAGCTCTCCGCCATAATAAACGAGGCCAAGGCCAACAGGCTCGACCTCATCATAGCGATAGCCGACAGGGAGACCGCAGTCACGTACTACAAGGTGCGCAGGATAGAGCTGCCAAGGAGCGACTACGAATACTACGAGATCGACTGGATGCAGCCATAGGCCAAAATCCTGCACACTTTATTTTTATATCTTGTTGTTGCAATCTTTAGAACTAAGGCGACAACAGGGGTGGAAACATCAGAAAGGTAGCACCGGGCATGGAGAAAGGGCCGCCTGCCACGGCAATCGTCACAATCAGCAGGCGCGGCGAACAGGACGACCCAATAAGCAGGGAGGCAAGGAGCATAAGCTACAACCTTTCCTACTACCTTATCCGCGGGAAGAACACCAAGTTAGCCGACGGAATAGAGCTCACCGAAAGGTTCACCAAGGTGCTCAAGGGGCTTGACGAGGAGATATACAGGGACAGGGGCTGCCCAAGGGAGAAGCTCGAGAAGTTCGCCAAGATTTCGGAGCTCTTCAGGGACCTCACCAAAGTCATAAGCGTAAAGGTGAACACCACCTATCGCGTTCCAATGGAGCTCGTGAAGGCCAGGGGGACGATAGCAACCGTGTTCATAAGCCTTGTGTCGACAACGGAGGCAGACCTGAAGGCAAAGGTCGACCAAATACGTCTAGACGCCGACGTCCGCAAGCCAGGCGCTTTCAGCAGGGCAACGATATCGTCGAAGGAACCCGCCCTACAGACGTACATAGAGAAGATACGCGATTCGTTCAACGAATCCGACAAGGTGTTCGCCTCTGCGAAGATAATAAAGGCACCGAAGTGCGCGTTGCTGATAAGGTAGAATGAGCTGCACGGCCCCACGGCAAATCTCCATCACCAACCGGTTTTCAGGCGGCCCCTCTGGCAGCCGTCATTTCCTAACAAACGCAAAGCGCATAACCAATACAACTATGCCTAACGTTATCAAAACCGTTCCCTGGGGGCTGCCAAACATGAGCAAACCTAAAACAAGGAAGCCGGCCCCCAAAAATACGAGGAAAAGTCTTAATTGCATCCCGGTATCCGAACTTATCCCCAGAGCGGTCTTTAGGTTCTTTTGTTGCGCCGGAGAGCTGAGCTTCCATCTTTCATTCGCCAACAGGAGCGCAATTAGGAGTATGATTCCTATCGGGATATAGATTACCGAAGCGGCATTTCCAGCTGCCGCATACATAGCGCCCAAAATCAAGTAATTTACACTCAGGTAGGCTAGTATAATCGCCAATACGAATTTACCTATCAGGATTCCCTGCTTTTGCAAGCCATCACATAAATTTGGCGGGTCCAGGGGGATTCGGACCCCCGACC
>JAGWHI010000011.1 GCA_028866905.1 Microcaldota archaeon | reverse complement strand
TTGCGGGCGCCTTCGAAGTTAAGAGGGCGATAATAGCCAGCGACGTCGAGGGCAACCTACCTGTAGTGAAGCAGATATTCGACAGGTTCTACGACAGGGCCGACCTTATAGTCTTCCTAGGCGACAATGTCGACCGCGGCAGGCAGGGCGTAGAGACCATGGACCTGCTGCTCTCCAACTACCTGAAGGACGACGGCAAGCTCCTTCTCCTCAGGGGCAACCACGAGTCCATGCTGATGAACCAGAACCACGGATTCTACTGGGAGGTGCAGGACAAGCTGGGGCACGACGCATACCCAAAATTCCAGAACCTCTTCTCTAGGATGCCGCTCGCCGCTGTGGTGAACGGCTACTTCCTTGTGCACGCGGGCATAGCGAAGGGGCTCAGCACAGTAGAGCAGATAAAGAGCGTCAGATATCCAGACGCCGACTCCAGCGACCCCATAGGGATGCAGCTGGTGTGGAACGACTCTAACGAGGACATACTAGGGTTCGAGCCCGACTACCAAAGGTCGGACTACGGCGTGTTCTACTTCGGTACCAGGGCTGTGGACGACTTCCTCGGCGCGAACGGGCTCAAGGGCATAATAAAGGGGCACGAGGTCGTCGACGGGGTCAGGTACCAGATGGGCGGCAAGGTGGTTACCGTCTGCACCTCTGATCGCAGGACCAACAGGATGTGCGTGCTCGAGATGGAGGGCGGCAGGCTCACTCCCATCGACCTGCTCAGGGAGTGAACCGTAGCCAAACGCATAAAAGTCTTCAGTCCACTATACCAACGGTCCACATGATAACAGTAACACTGCTGTTCATAATATTCTCGTCCATCGCGTTCATAGGCTTCCTGCTCAATTCGCTGTTCTACAAGATAAAGATATCGGCCGTGCTGCCACTGATGCTGCTCGGCCTGCTGATCGGCCCAGTGTTCGGGATAATAGGGAATGGCGGAAGCAGCCTGATATCGGAGCTGTCGCCGTACATAAGCGCCTTCGCCATAGCGTTCGTGCTGTTCGACGTCGGGATGAACATAAAGGCATCGAAGCTCAAGGACATAATACTTAGGACGACGCTCTTCACCTTCGCGTTCAGCCTGGTAGCAGGGTTCATAGCCAGCGGCGTGTTCTACCTCGTTTTCGGATGGGGCCTGATAATATCGCTGATGGCCGGGTTCGCCCTGTCGGGGACAAGCTCGATAATAGTGCCCTCGGTTATAAGGGTCGCCAAGCTGTCCGACACCCTCGCGACCTCCCTCACATTCGAGGGCGTGCTCACCGACATCTTCAGCCTTATAGTGCCTCTAGCGCTCTTCGTGGTCCTCACGACCGGAGTCAGCCCCTCCGGGATAGCCAACATGTTCTCGAGCTTCATAATAGGCTCCCTCAGTTTCGGCGTTCTGTCCGCGTTCTTCTGGCTCGTGATACTTAAGAGGTTCAGGGAGTACAGCAAGGGCTACAGCTGGATGCTGACCCTCACCATGGTCATAGCGACCTACGGGTTCGCCGAGTACGTCGGCTTCAACGGCGCGCTCTCGACATTCATTTTCGGCATAGCGCTGGTCAACATACCCGACATGTCTCCTATGCTGAGGTCGTATACGGCGCCCATAGCGCAGGAGATAAGGCACGTCAGGAGCTACCAGAGGGAGATAACGTTCTTCGTGAGCACCTTCTTCTTCGTATACCTTGGCCTGCTCTTCGACATCGGGCAGATCACCCTAATCGCCGGCGCGATCGCAGTGGCGCTCTCGATATTCTACCTGCTGCTCAGGTACGCATTCACTCCGATAAGGGCGCAGACTATCACTACAGGGGTGCACTCCAAGAGCGAGACGACGATAGCAAAGTTCTTCGTGGCAAAGGGGCTCTCCCCTGCGATAGTGGCCACCCTGCCGGCAACGGTGGGTATAGCCGTGCCGAACCTTGTGAACATAGTGTTCATAGTGATATTCTGCACCAACGCGATGATCAGCATAGGGATGTTCCTCTACGCGATGCAGTACGTGCGGGAGGAGAAGGTGGAGAAGAAAATAGAGAAGAAGTGACTATATCTTCCCGAGCTTCTCTATGAAGTGCTTGTGCGCCTGCCTGTAGGACTTCTTGTCCCCTATGTCCATGAACCCCTTCTTTATCACGAAGCCGCCGACCCTCTTCCTCTGGTCCATCGCCTTCCTTATCACCTGGTCCATCCCGTATGACCTGTTCGGGGGTATGAGCTTGAATATGCCCGGCTCCATCACGTAGCAGCCTATGTTTATGTTTCCCTTTATCTCCGGCTTCTCCTTCCACGCAGTGACGATGTTGCCCTTGTTCATCTCCACGAAGCCGTACTGCAGGTGGGTCTTGTACTCCAGCAGGCCCATTGTCGTGAACAGCCTGCTCCTCTTGTGGTGTGCTATCATCTTCCTGAGGTTGAAGTCGAATATCGAGTCGCCGTATGCGCATACGAATGTGTCGTCCACGAACCTCTCTGCGAACTTGAGCTGGCCAGCGGTCGCGAGCGGCCTTGGCGCGACAGCGTACTCTATGTTGACACCGAACCTGCTGCCGTCCCCGAAATACTCCTCGATCATGTTCCTGAGGTAGCTGACCCCCAGCACATAGTCCTTGATTCCACCGCTCTTCCTCATCCACTCTATGAGGTGCTCGAGCAGCGGCTTCTCGCCTACGGGCAGCATCGACTTAGGTAGGAACGTCGTGTAAGGCTGGAGCCTTGTCCCTAGTCCGCCCGCCAATATAACGGCTTTCATGTTAAACGCCAATTCCAAGTATACTTGGTATTCGGGTTTAAAAACCTTGTTGGCTACCTGCGGCTGGATTTTATTAGCCTTTCCAGTTCCCTTGCTGTCCTGAAAGTCCTGCCATCCGCCGCCTTCCTCAGCCTGTTCATTATCGCCAGCCCTAGCCCCTTCTCTGCGAAGGTCTCGCTCACTGCGAAATCCGAGGATGTGCCGTCCACCCGTATGAGGCCGTCGAAAAGGTTCCTGGCTATCTGATTCGGTCTGTTCCTGTCCCCGATTATCACGTCCTTATGGGGCATAGCCCTAATCCTGTACGCCGTCTGCCTGGAGCCCACAAAAGCGAACTTGCCCCTAGCTCTAGAAAGGGCATCTGATATTTTATCGGGCCTCCCGGTGTAGATGAAAATCGGAGTTTCTGGCGAGTAATGCCTGTACTTCATGCCCGGGCTTATCGCCCTCTTCGCTTCCTTGCCGGACAGGATCGCGCCAGGCACCTTCGGGAACCTTCCAAAGTACTTCCGTATATTCTCCAAAGTGAAAGCGCCAGGCCTGAGCAGCGTAAATGTCCTGAGGTCCAATACTGTGGACTCGAGTCCGTGTTTCGTCCTGCCGGCGTCGATTATTATGTCGACCTTGTCTAATATGCTCTTCGGGATATGCCGTATCGATGTAGCAGAAGGCCTTTTAGACAAATTGGCACTGGGCGCAGCTATAGGGACTCCCGCATACCTGATTAATGCCAGCATTACCTTGTTGTCCGGCATCCTGATGGACACCGTATCCAAACCCGCGGTAACTATGCTGGGGAGCTTTGCCCTCCTCTTCACAACGAAGCTTATAGGCCCAGGCCAGGCCCTCTTTATCGCACTCTCGTACTTCCTGGGTATGTACCCTATGCTCTTCGCCATCTCCATGGACGACACGTGCACAATCAGCGGGTTGTCCCTCTTCCTGCCCTTTATCCTGAATATCCTCCTGCAGGCGTTTGCATCGAATGCGTTCGCGCCTATGCCGTATACTGTTTCGGTAGGCAGCACTACGATCTTACCATCTTTTATGGTCTTAGCTACGTATCTGGCCAGTGTTGGCGACAGAGCTCGAAGTCTTATTATTTGCACGTTAGTCTATAGTTGGTTAATCTATAAATGTTGTCGTCAATAATCGAACGGTTTCCGCACCCTATTTAAGCAACAAATAGAGAGCATCTTATGGTGTTTAGCTGTCCGTAATAACCAGGGGGATGCCAGAAAAGGGGGCGGAATCACGTAAAAATCCTACGAACATAGTGTTGATACCGTTCTCAAAAAGTGCAAGCCAGGAGTTTGCGTCTCCCAAGAAGGACGGCACCTCCAAAGCACAAAATGATCCGGTAGCATGGGACCAATCCAATCCGTGGCATGACCAGTTCGGGTGGACACAATCCAGCTCGTGGCATGATGGGGGAGGTTGGACAGACCAATGGCGCGATAAGATGGGCCCTATTGGCAATACCGAGATAAACGGAGAAACCAAATTACGTACCATAATAAAAATAAGGCAGGACAACGAGAAATTCGGATTCGTGCACGAATTAGAAAGCGGCGTGATATTCTATGCGGATAACAATACGCTGTCTCTATTGAGTTCCCTGCTCGATACCTCGCTTAGTGAGATAAACAAGGATAATCCGGAGATACTGATGGCTTTATACCGAAAGGTGTGAGTGCATGGCCAACCAGATGATACTTCCGGACCTACCATTTAGGGTGGAGTTCGAGGTAACAAGTACCTGTAATCTAGAATGCGTAGGCTGCTATTGGAAGTCGTCCACGAACAAACATCCGGAGCTTGAGGATTTAGATTTCTTGTTCAGGAAGACACAGGCTGAAGTGGACCCATTCGAAATTATAATACTGGGCGGCGAGCCGTTCATAAGGAGGGACATAATAGACGTACTGGAGCGTGCCGATTCAACCTTCAAAAGCGGCGTAGGTATGAGCACAAACGGTACCTTGCTGGACGGATTAGGCGACGATAAATGGAGAAGGCTTAAACTGCTGACAGAAAAGGATAAGGGGTTGTCCCTTCAGGTTTCACTGGATAGCCTGAATCCTGAGGTGAACGATAAGAGCAGGGGCAAGACAAGAGAGACCATTAAAGGCATTGATGCTCTTGAGCGCCACGGTGTGCAATTCTCTGTAGGGATTGTCCTTACATCAATCAACGCCAGCGACGTTATGGATACTGCGAGGGGTTTGCTATCCAATTACAAATGCCTGGATTCGATAAACCTAGAGCCGCTGCAGCCTACGATAAGCATGACTTACGATTCGTATAACGCATTGAGATTAAGCTCCGAGTCGATGGTCGGGATATACAATGGCGTCAATAGGCTGGCAAGCGAAGCGGGAAGGAAGGACGTAAAGATTGTCGGAGTGGTTGAGGAATGCACTCTTGCACTGGGCGACAATCAGCCGCTTATAGACACATACGGGTTTAAAACCTGCACCGCAGGATTGCTTAGGTCCGGAGTATTTGTCGATGGTACTGTCACTCCGTGCGTGACCATAAGGAATGTTCCACTAGGAAATCTCTATACCGAGTCCTGGCGCGAGATATGGTCGCGCTCAAAGGAACGTTTCATGAATCTGGATATTGCTGGAGGTCAGTGCATCCTGAATATCTTTAGGGACAAGGATAAAACCCCAGACACCCGGCTTATACAAATTAATAGGGAACGCCTCACAAATAAAAGGTAAAAGGCTATTCCTGTTAAAGAGGTGCTCTGATCGGGATTTGAACCCGAGTTTCAGCCTTGAGAGGGCCGTGTCCTTGACCGTGCTAGACGATCAGAGCAATAGACTTACAGGATAATTTTGCCTATCTCCTTATTAAGGCTTTTGCGAAGTCACATTTAGTGGATAGTAACTATTCAATATATCTCATCGTGGTGGGCAAAATCTTCAATCCATACCGTATGCGAAGGTTCGTCTATCGAATAGGTTAGCACAAAGCTTCCCAGTACATGCACCCTTCTCAAGCCCTGCATGGGGGCCACTAGCGGTTTAAACCTCTTTGGATCAATGCATATCTCCTCAAGTTTTGAATATATCCTCTCCAGATTTCGCGTCTCCCTTTTCGCCATCTTTGCAAAGAGCTTATCTACGTGGTCCCTTAATTTTATGTTGTAGGGAGATTCCACCGGACCACCCTAATCCATTTTGTATCTCTTCCTGAAGTCCTTCAGGGTTCCCACGTCTATCAACCTCTCCTTCTTAATGCTCTTGAGTTTCCTTATGTAAGAAGCCTTGACCATCGGTTCGAAGACGAACTCTTCGTAATCTGCTGCCATTTTGTCTATGGCCTGCGATTTATCCCTGAGCCCATACTCGGCTTTTACTATGTTTAAAATCCTGTTAGCCTGAGCGCTTATCGTCACTAATGCCTTTACCATATTAACACCATATTAATATGGAATTAATAGATATAAAAATCTTGCTATCTCCTTATTAAGGCTTTTGCGACCAGGTGGTTGACTGCCGTGTGCATAGCCTTCTGGGTGAGCACCTCAGCCACCTTCATCTCCCCGCTGTCCGACAGGCTGACCACGTCGTTTATGAAGCCGTCCATGACGTCGCCGTCCTTCTGCGCGTCGACCCTTACCGGCCCCATGGCGTTGAGAAGGGTCTCCACCCTGTTGAGCGATCCCGACAGCTCCTTGAGCACATGCTGCGGCGTGCTCTTTATCCCCATCGCCTGCTGGAGGAGCTCCACCCTTATCGCAGCCTTGCTGTGCTTGTAGAGCATCGCGAAGGGCATGCGGTACAGGCTCTGCGCTATCCTCATGACTGTGTCCTTCTTCGGCCTGTTGTGCGCGGACATGATGGCCGGCATCAGGAGCAGGTTGTCCTCAGGGTCCACATTCCCGGCGTACATCGCCTTCTCGCAGCTCTTTATGTACGCGCTGCACTCGCTCCTGCTCATGTTGTAGAACAGGTCGACGTACGATGCCGAGGCCTTCTGTATCGACCTGTACACCTCGTCTGTCCCGAGCTCGTTGAGCCTGTTCAGCCAGTACACGTTGAGCGTGAGCGCCTTGAGGCTCTTGTTTATCTCATCGAGGCATATCCTTATCTGGCCCTTCTTTGCAACAGCGCGCATCTCCCTGTTCGACTTCGCGTGCTGCATGGCGTAGCTCAGGCTCTTGAGCGGCATCATCGTGAACCCACACTTTATCTCGAGGAATCGCGTGCGCGCTGTGCTCCTGCTTATGTGGACGGGTCGGGTCTTCTGCAATCTACCACTGGGTCGGACTAGGATGGACGGTCGTGGTATTAATTACAACCCAATGGTTTAAAAAGCGTTCGGGGCTAGAGGCCGTTCACGAAGCCGTCTATCATCTTCCTTGCGGCAGACCTTACCGACTGCCTGGCGTTCCAAGACTGCCAGAACTTCCTAGCCTTGTCGAGTATCTCAAGGCTCCTCAGGTAGCCGTTGTCCACCAGGGCATCCTCGGCGTCGCCGAACCGCATCCACTCGAGCGCGCAATGGCTGCCGTTGTGGCCGTTTCCCCTGTTCCTGCTGCTCACCACCTGCGCGAAGTAGTCAGCCTTGACTATGGTCACGTTCCCCTCCTTGCCGTGGACTGCGTAGACGTTCCTGTGTATGTAGTTGTGCTTCGGATCCGTGTGCATCAGGGAGATGCTGATGCCAGTCTCCCTCCTCAGGTGGTTGGCCGCTGTTATCCTCGCGTCCTCTCCATCCAACGCGCGACCTTTCGCGCCTATTTCAGGCACAGGATGGCCCACCTTCCTGTCCATCCTGAATTGCATGAGCACGAGCGGCTCGTCCCTGTGCCTTATGCCTACCATTATGGGCACTACGCCGACCTTGTTTACCGTGCTTATCGTTACGGACTGCATGTAACCATAAGGGCTGAGCCCTAGATAATACTTAAACCTTGCGCCGTTACATGGAAAGATATTTATCCTGCAAAACCGCTATAGCTGTGGTCGGATGTCACTGAAGTACAACACCCTGAGGTTCGTGGCCAGCACAGTGCTGTGGCCCGGGGAGACCATAAAGATGTACGTTCAGCAGAGCAGGAACTGGCTGGTGCGCGGGTCGCTCACGACCCCGAAGGTAGTGATAGCCACAGACAAGCGCCTCATAATAATGAACAGGACCACCTTCGGTATAAGGAAGGAGTATGAGGTCATACCTTACAACCAGATCGCCAGTGTACGCATGGAGAGGGGCATACTGGCATCATCGATACTGATTCGCATACAGGGTTTCGGCGACACCTCTGCGCACGCGTCCGCGCGGGAGTCGGAGAAGGGCGACCTGCACGGCCTGCCGCATCAGCCGGCTTTCGAGCTTGCCGACTTCATAACCAAGGCCGTGAACGCGGCGCATGAGAGGAGGCCGGCCGAGGAGGAATCCCAGGTGTCCCGGAAGGGCCAGATTTACTGCAGCAACTGCGGCTGGAGGAACGCCGCCGGCTCCAAGTACTGCAATAACTGCGGCTACCCGGTTGTCATGGCGCAGAAGCAAGAGGAGGCGAAGGAGATAAAGGCGTGATCATATGGCCAAAGACCTAGACCAAGTGGACCAGAACGAAATGAAGCTGCTGAACGGGATAATATGGGATGATGAGAAGGTCGCAATCCACGTGGAGCAGCGCAGGATAGGCCCGGGCGGCTCCCCTGTCATGCCGACCAGCGTATTCGCAACCGACAAGCGCCTCATAATAGTCAACAAGGCAAATCTTGGGATAAGAAAGGACTATGAGGTTATACCATACTCGCAGATAACCAGCGTACGCATCGAGTCCGGGATGATCTCCTCCTCGGTGTTCGTCAGGGTTGCGGGGTACGACAAGGACGTAGGCCTGCTCAAGAACGGCAGGGAGGAAGGGGAGATAGACGGGCTGCGCAAGGACGACGCCAAGAGGCTTGCCGATTACATAAGCAGGAGGCTACAGGGAAGGGACGACATCAGTTCGCCCCGCCAAAACCAGGCTCCTGCGCAGCAGTCTAATGCAAGATTCTGCATCAAGTGCGGCGCAAGCCTGCAGGCAGGCGCGAACTTCTGCCCGAGCTGCGGAGCGAAAGTCTCGTGATCATCTGGTCCTGTTGAGCGCGTATTCGACGGCGTAGTTGACCGTCTGCGGTATCGCCTCGTACTTGCAGTTCGCTATGTACGTCGGCGTGGTTATGATGTTGTAGAAGCCCGCGAGCGTGGCCTGCGCGTCGAGCTTCTGCGAGACGTTGTCCATGCAGCCGTTGAAGCTGCTCATGTTGAACTTCGAGACCTGCGCCAGCTGGTAGAGCGAGGCGTTCGGTATGGGCCTGTCATTGAACACGTTGCTGAACACGCCGAAGAAGCCCGTGAAGTTGCTCTGGTGGGATGCGCACGCTAGGTAGTTACCCGCCCTCTGCACGGGCACGGCCCCGTACTGGCTGTAGAGGCTTGTTGCGTAGTTGGTGAACATTATCTCGTAGCTCACGTTCAGCGAATTGTTGTACCTCTTCTCCAGCTGTATCGACTGGTTTATCGCGCTGATTGCCCCGGGCGCGTAAGGGTCCACGAACAGGTACAGGGGTATCGGCGGCTTCTGCTCGCACAGCACCTTGTTGTCGAAAGAGACCACGCCGTACGAGACCGTGCTCTCGTTTACCATGAAGCCCGGCCTGAAAATGTGGAAGAACGTGTCAGCCAGCGTGAAGTTGTTGTACAGGAGTATCGTCATGTTGTGGCTCTGGTTCTTCAGCAGCGGGTCTACGTAGGGCACTATCACCAGCCACTGCTTCGTGGTGTTCAGGTAGTAGACGTGGCTGGCGTTCGTCTCGGTGTAGAACGGCAGGAGGGAGAACGTCGTGTTGAGCGACGCATAGCTGGCTATCACGCGCTCCGCGGCCTGCAACGCCTTCGTCGCGTTCTCGCTCGTTGGCGTTGACGTCTGGTTCGCGCACGTGCCGTTGACTATGCCCCCCGGGCAGTTCTTGTATATGACCGCGGTCTTGAAAGTGGACAGCGCGAACGCCACCCCTATCAGTATGACCACTAGCGCTATCAGCGACACGTGGAGGAAATCAAGGCCCCCGAGCCTAGTCGCAGGCTTCACAAGGAAGACCGGTTCGTTCTTCTTCGACCTGTTCTGCTTTGGCATATAATCACTTCACGGGCCCGGCGGGATTTGAACCCGCGACCTTCACCTTAGGAGGATGCCGCTCTATCCAAGCTGAGCTACGGGCCCATTTTCCAATATCTATGCGCGTTGCATCTTATATACTTTTTGCCCCGCCCTACATCCTCTCTATCGGCTCTATCCCGATGAGCCTGAGCATCCCACCCACTGTGTCGCGCAGAGCGGCAACAAGCGCCACCCTGTTGGCCACATCCTTCTCGGATTCGGCCTTGAGCACCGGCGTGGTCTCGTAGAAAGCGCTGAACGCCGTAGCGAGGCTGTCGAGGTAGTCGGTTATCGCGTTCGGCCTGTTCTCCCTGCACGCCTTCTGGACGACGTCCCTGGCCATGGAGAGGAGCTTCACCATCTCGAACTCGTGGTCCGACACCTTCGCGAACTCCGAGCCGAGCCTGTGCTTCATCCCAGAGCTCTCTATTATCCTTGTCGCCCTAGCGTAAGTGTACTGGCAGTATGGCCCAGACACCCCGCTGAAGTTGAGCGCCCTGTCCCACGTGAACATTATCTCCTTCTCCGGGCTTATGCCCATGAACTCGAACTTTATTGCGGCGAGCGCGACCAGCCTGGCTATCCTCTCGTGCTCCTCCCTGTCTATCTTGAACCTGTCCCCTATCAGCGTGCGCGCCTTGGCCTCGGCCTCTGCGATGAGGTCGTCGGCGCTGTAGCCTATCCATGTGCCCTTCCTGCCGGACAGCGATCCGCCTGCGACGTCCACCTTCGCGTACGCCAGGTGGGTTATGCTGTCTGCGATGTCGTCCCTGCCCATCGCCCTGAACGCGAGCTTCAGCATCGCCTGCGGGTGGCTCTGCCTCGCGTCTATGAGGTTTATCGCCCTGCCAATGCTCCCGAACTTCATCCTCTTGCCCTCCCCGGACGTAGTGTAGAGCGGCTTGCCGTCCGCCTGCCTGTCTATGAATGTCCTGTACAGGAAGGTGTCCTCCACCATGCCGAACTTCCACATGTGGAACGCTATGTCCTTCATCACGTAGTTGGCTGTGCCGTTCGACCTTACCAGAACCTTTATCCGCTCCTTGACGCCCTCGAACTCCTTCGGCAGCTCCTTGACCCTGTCCAGGTCCATCACAACGCAGTCCCTGTATTCGCCGGACGTCTCCTTCCTTATCGCATCCGACCTAGTGAGCAGGCCCAGCGCCTTGTCCACGAGCCTCGCCCTGACTATGTCGCTCTCCCATATCATGACGTCCTGGCTTATGTTGTAGTTCCTGGCCGTCTCGTACTGCGCGGACTCGCACATCTCAGCGATATCGCGCACCATCTTGCGCTCGTAGGTGCCGTCCTGCTCCACGAGCTCCATCAGCTTCGACAGCTCCTCCTTTATGTCGTTGGCCTGCATGTGCCTGTTTACCTTGACGTACTCCTCGCCCAGCCACTGGTCGAACTTCTTGTCCGGCTTGTTGCTGAGCTTGAGGTATCCCCAAAGGCTCTCCACCATCTGCAGGCCGAGGTCCTCGACATAGTTCTCGCGCTCCACCTTGTAGCCGCAAGCGTCGTAGAGGTTGGCTAGCGCGTCGCCGAGCAGCGCGTTCCTAAGGTGGCCGATGTGCCATGGCTTGTTCGGGTTCGTGCTTATGTACTCTATCATCACCGATTTCCCTTTCCCGGAATCGGATTTCAGGAAGCCCCCGCCCTCCTTAAGCGCACCGTTCACCGTCATTGTGGAGAACGCGGGCCTGTCGAGATGGAAGTTAACGAATCCGCCCTCCGCCGTGACCCTCTCGACGTTCCTTATCCCCTTCAACCCGGACGCTATCTCGGCAGCGACATCGTTGGGGTTCCTCTTCTGCTCCCTGGCTATCCTGAACGCTATCGATGAGGAGAAGTCGCCAAATCCCTTCGACCTGTCTATGCTTTCGGCAACCCCGCTCGCGTGGTGCACCGTGGATTTCAGCTCGGCCCCTATCGCCTCCGCTATGTCGGCCTTCACTGCTGAGAACGGTGACAGCGGCATAAAACCAATCTATGCTATTGTATCGAAGCTTTTTAGCATCTCGGGTAGCGCGTCAACGATGTCCCTCGCTATTATGTGCGCGCCCTTCTGCTCGTAGAGCCTGTCCGCGATCGCCGAGTGCACGTACACCGCTGCGGCGGAGCTCTCGAATAAGTCCTTGTGCAGCGCTGCGTAGCTCGCTATTATCCCGGACAGCACGTCGCCGGTGCCCATGACCGCGAGCGCCGCGCTCCTCGCCCTGTTTATCTTGAGGAGCTCGCCGTTGGTTATGATCGTTTCGTGTCCCTTCAGCACAAGCGTGCACCCATGTATCCTTGCGAACTCAATGGCGCGCGAGACTCTCTCATGGAGGCTCCTGTCCTTGAGGTCCATGCCGCTCAGCGTCTCGAACTCGCCGTCGTGCGGGGTTATCACCATGTTCTTCCTTATGTTTATGCGCATCTTAGCCAGCACCTTTATCGCGGTAGCGTCCACCACGACCGCATTGCCCTTGGCGGATTCGGACTTGAGGAGCCGTTCGACGAAGTCCACAACATTGTCGCTCTTGGACAGGCCCGGCCCGATGACTGTGACGTCGTGCTTGATCTGCGCCGCCCTTGCAGCGGCCCCCTTCGGGTCCCCCTCTATGTCGATCTCGTTGACAATCAGGTCCTCGGATATGGACTGTATCCTTTGGCTGACTCCCTTCGGGACTGCTATGGTCACGTAGCCTGAGCCGGACCGCAGCGCGGCGAAGGCGTTGTCCGATCCGAACGCCGACAGCAGCGGCGCGCCGGTGTAGTCCTTGCTGCCCCCGACCACCATCACCTTGCCATGGGTGTACTTGTTGGAGTAGAGCATCCTGGATTCGGTGGCCATGTAGACGTCGCCTGGCCCGCAGAGCAGCTCCGCGGATACAGGTATCCCAACATCCAGCACCACAGAGCCACCTATAGACTTGGACAGCTCGACGCCCTTCTTCATCTTGTGCAGGACAAGCGCCTCGTCGGCCTTAACGCACGCCAGGTTCTGGTTGCCTGTGTCCGCGTCTATTCCAGACGGCACGTCGATGGACAGTATGCGCTTCCCGGATTTGTTTATCGCCTCTATGGCGTTTATCATCAGGCTTGAAAGCCTGCCCTTCATGCCAACGCCCAGCAGCGCATCCACAACGACCTCCGGCTTCTTCGCCATGGACTTGAGCTCGTTGATGTTGTCCATGCCTATGTCGGCCACGCCAACCGCGTCGTTGACCGACCTGTACTCGAATCCCTCCCTGTAGCCTGCGCCCTTGCCCGGGTCGGCCACGAACGCAACAGAGACGTTGGAGTTGTATACCAGGTGCCTTGCTGCCGACAGGCCTATCTGGCCCTTGCCCCCGGGCCCGCATACGAAGAGAACCGCGTCGCGCTTGTGCCTTCTCTCTATCGCTATGGCGACTGCGAAGCCCGCATTCTCGTCCACGGTGTGCTCGTCCATGCCCAGCGCAGCGGCGTTGGCCGTTATGGCGTAGGCGTCCTTCACGCCTATAAGCCTTTTCGTGTAGATGGAGAACTCTTTTAAGCCTTGCATGGTGAAATAGTACTGTAAGCCTATAAATCGGTTTCCTTGGTGCGCTGATGGCAAAGATATTCAGGTGGAACAACCGCCTTGCGCTGAACATACCCACGAACGTAGCCGAGGCCCTCGGCCTGAAGGACGGCGACGAGGTAAAGTTCTACATGAAGAAGGGCACAAAGATAGTATCGCTCGCGAAGCCCGATGACATAGCGAAGCTCCTCGGCAACCTTCACACCGGATATTCGCCAGAGCAGGCAAGGCTGTCGGACCAGGAGATAGAGGTGCTCAGGAGGCTGGACACCATAAGGTACGGCGAGCGCACCGACGCCAAGGTGAAGAAGACGCTGACAGTCGACGAGTTCGACATCCTGAAGAGCCTTCTGGAAAAGAAGGCAGTCACCAAGTACAAGAAGGAGGGGGAAACCGAACCGAAGTACAGCATACCCAGGAGCGTTTACAACGAGTTCCTCTTCGGCAAGAGGGCGCAGCCCCAGGCCGCCCAGGAGCAGCCCCGCAAGGCCGAGGCGCCGGCTCCTGCGCAGCCCAAGGAGAAGAAATGGGAGTCGATACTCAAGGAGAGCGATGCGTCAGTCACGCTGCTGGAGACAAAGGGATACATAGTCGTCCAGACCGACGCCGAGGCGGCAAGCCTGTCCTCGAAGCTGGAGGACAGCATAAGGAGGGGCCTTGTGCTGGGCATACGCGCGTTCAACAGGAAGTTCTACGTGGTGCTCCGCGACTTCATAAACCAGAACGCGCCCAAGATAACCAAGCTGATGGGCTCGAAGGGCATGAGCGTCACCGAAATAGCGAAGGCGATAGGCGTCGACGAGGACGGTGTGCGCGCGATACTCTACCTGATGTCGGAGAGCGGCGAATTCATAGAAGTCAGAAGGGACGTATTCAAGCTCGCCTGATTACGCCGCGTAGTACAGGAAGTGGTCTATCACCAGGACAGCGAAGGAGAACACAGCCACGGCTATCAGCACGACCTTCGGATTCATCTTCGGCCCCTTTGTCTGGGCGTCGTAGAAGCTGAGAACCCCGGCCTGCGTCTGCGGAGATCCAAGTCCTGGCATAAAATCAATAGATGATGCATGCCAATCTATTTATTCGTTGTCATGCTCCGAGGCAGAACATTTGCGCTGCAACCAATCAGGAGATGTCCCTGTACATCTGGTCGTTGAACTCGTAGGCCGTGGTCTCGTCATCGATTCCAAGAGTCGCTACGAACGCATCGTTGCCCTGGTACTCCTTTATGCCTGACGAGAGGTCCATGGCATAGGCCTTTCCATTGAGCTCGTAGTACGTGACGGCTTTCAGCGAGCTGTCTCTGATGGTAACGAGCACCTTTGCCGACGGGTTACCTAGTGCGATGAGCAGGCTGCAGAGCAGTATGTTCTTGTCCATCACGTCCCCCATCATGAAGCGGAGTGTCTCCTCAGGGGATATCCAGAACTGCAGCGGCAGCGTCACCTCCCCAACGCGGGTCCTGACGAAATCGAAGGCGATCCTGCCCGCATCATTGAACCTGGCGCTGTAGTTGTACGTGCCGAACGACGATTTTATCTCGTTGGCTTTTGCGACCACGAGCGGGTTCTTCGGGCTCACCAGGGTCGGCAGCTCGGCGACCGCTATGCTCTCCTTTTCCTCTATGTATTCCTTGTACCTGGAAATGATCGCCAGGTACAGCTGGTTGAGCTTCGCTTCCCGCTCGTACCCTTCATCCCCCATGTATGATTATATGACTGCAAAAGTCTATAATCATGCGCATCGAAGCTGTTCCGTATGGACAACAAGCTGATAGCGGACCTTTTCGCCGAGATAGCCGCGATGCTCAGCCTCGACGACAAACCCACCATAAGGTTCGAGGTGCGCGCCTACCAGAAGGCCGCCCAGACCGTGTCCAGCCTCCAGGAGCCGATCGAGGACATATACAAGCGCGGGGGCATGGCTGCGCTCATGGAGCTTCCCGGAGTAGGCAAGGGCATAGCTGGCAGCATAGAGGAGTTCATAAAGACCGGGCGCATGTCCAAGTACGAGATGCTGAAGAAGAAGTACCCGATTGACATGAAGGGGCTGACCAGCATACAGGGCCTTGGCGCAAGGAAGGCGCTGGCGCTATACAAGGCGCTCGGAGTCAAGGACATACCGACGCTGAAGAAGGCGATCGCAGCCCACAAGATAAGCAAGCTCGAAGGGTTCGGGGAGAAGAGCGAGGAGATGATGCAGAAGGGGCTCGACCTGCTTGCCAGCAGCTCGGGAAGGATGCTGCTCGGCGAAGCTCTGCCCGTGGCGGAGGAGATAGTCTCAAAGCTGAAGAAGAGCGGGCTGGTCGACGAGGCCCTGGTGGCCGGTTCGGCCAGGCGCATGCGGGAGACAGTCGGCGACCTCGACATACTCGCGCTGTCCGGGAAGAGCGCCCAGGTGATGAAGTTCTTCGAGAAGCTGCCCGAGGTGGAGGAGACCATAGCCGAGGGCCCCACAAGGACCGCGGTCAGGCTGAAGATAGGCCTCAACTGCGACCTCAGGGTGATACCTGTCGAAAGCTTCGGCGCTGCCGTGCAGTACTTCACGGGCAGCAAGGATCACAACATACAGGTCCGGACTATATCCGTCAGGAAGGGGTACAAGCTGAACGAGTACGGGCTCTTAGATAGGAAGGGCAGGATAATGCCCACTAAGGACGAGGAGGGCATATACGCCAAGCTCGGCATGCAGTGGATGCCTCCTGAGATGCGCGAGGCGCGCGGGGAGGTGCAGCTGGCGCAGCGGAACGAGCTGAAGATGCCAGTGGAGCTCAAGGACATAAGGGGGGACATGCACACCCACGGAAGGGACAAGGACTGGAATACGGATCCGCTCCCGCAGATGGCCGGCACTGCAGCGTCGCTCGGCTACAAGTATTTCGCTTCAACAAACCACACAAAGTCGCTTAACGTCGAGAATGGGATGGACGAGAAGCAGTTCGCCGCGTTCTTCAAGCAGGTCGATGCGCTCAACAGGAAACTGGATGGCAGGATAAGGATACTCAAGGGGGCAGAGTGCGACATACTGAAGGATGGCTCCCTGGACCTAGATGCCAAGTCCCTGAAGTCGATGGAATGGGTCGTCGGGTCGGTCCACAGCGCATTTAATCAAAGTGAGCAGGAGATGACAAGGAGAGTTGTGAAGGCCATAGACTCCGGGCTGATCAATGTCCTGGGCCATCCGACGGGAAGGGAGATGCCGAGCAGGGACGCCTACAAGATAGACCTGGAGAAGGTGTACGAGGCGTGCGAGAGGAACATGGTCGCACTTGAAATCAACGCGCAGCCGAAGCGCCTGGACCTCAACGACACCAACATAATGGCCGCGTCAAAGTACAAGGTCAAGTTCGCCATAAGCTCCGATGCGCACAGGACCCCGCAGTTCGGGTACATGCGCTACGGCGTCGGGACGGCAAGGAGGGGCTGGCTCACAAAGGACCGCGTGATAAACGCGATGGGCCTAAAGGAACTCGAGAGGTATCTCGAGATTTAATACGAAGGTCTGCTAAAACCATAAGATATTTATACTAATCTCTTATAATATTATTATAGATGATATAATGCCTAATATCAACATAGAATTAAGCGGTTATACTGCAGAGGTGATTGAAAAAATGCTAACCGATGGTTATGCAAAGACTAAGACCGAAGCCATCAGGCTGGCCGTCTTTGAGTTTGATCAGGTGCATAAATTGACCGAAGATGAGCTTTATGCGAAAGCAGCACAAAAAATAATCTCTGATATAAAATCTGGAAAGGAAAAAGTTAAGCCCTATCGCTTTAGGCATTAGTGATATCCGCCTATTAATGGCCCGCATACAAAATTCGAAGCTAAAACGGCCTTGTCCATAATGCAAAAATCTGTCAATAATGTCGGCTTTATATACAAGGCCAGCTAAAACTGCTTTTAGTAAAGTATATAAAAGTATATTATAATATAAAAACGCGGTCTATAGTAAAATTGGGCAACTGGTAGGATGGAGATAGTTTATACTAAACAATTCGAAAAAGATATCAAAAATTTACCTACGGATATGCTTGAGAGGATTGATGCAGTCGCCAGGTTATTGATGAATAATGAAAGGCCTGGAAAAGCGCTCCATTATGTAATGGATGTGTATTCTGTAAGAATAGAAAATAAAAGGCTCGTTTACCAACTGCCAAAGAACGAGAAAAAGGTTATTTTTTTATTATTTAAAAGCAGGGAGGAGGTGTACAAGTACATTTCAGGCAGTTAAGGATAATTACATGAACTTCGACAGGTTGAACTGCCTTGTCGGGGTCGTGCCTCCGCCGACACCTCCGAACACGGTCTCTATCTCGTCCCTTATCAGAGCTATCCTCTGCCTTATGTATGGGTCGAGGTTGTACTTCTCGGCAAGGTTAGCGGCAGTGTCAAGGTATTTCTCTATCCCGCCCTTCGATATTGTGAGCACCAGCTTGCCCTCGCACTTTGTGCACTTGCCAACGAGCGGGACTCTCCTGTACTTCGCGTTGCACGACACGCACCTGAAGCTCTGCTTGGAGAACGAGTGCATGTTGCCTATCAGGTCGGGTATGAAGTGGCTTATTATCAGGCGCAGCGCCGAATCCCTCTTGTCCACGCTACACAGCCTGTCCACAAGGCTGAACTGGAGGTCGATCTTCTCCTTCATCGTGTTCAGTTTCGTGTACACGCTGCTTTTCGGGGCGTCGACAACCGATGTCGCGCCGCTGTACTGGGTGAACCCTATGCCAGAGTAGGCGTTGCCGCTGCCAATGCGCGCGCCTACGTTCTCTATGCTCACCTCTCCAGGGTACGGGTACGACATAGTTTTCTCATAGAATTCAAGGCCGTAGTCGTTGATCGTCTCCATAGCCCATACTTCGTCGTCCACCTCCTCAGGCAGTACGTTTGCGGTGAGAATCAGCGGAGCATCCATTGTGCCTCCTATCGTTGTCGGAAGGTAGTGCTTCGAGAAATTCACCAGCGCGTCCATCAGCATCATCGTGGTGTCCTCGTCCCCGTCGCAGTTCCTCCTCCTCGCGCAGATCACGTACGGGTGGGCGAATCCGACGTTGGCGTCGGTGAAGCCTATTATCCTGCACAGCACTCCGGCAGAGGTGTGGGGCGAAAGGGTTATTACCAGGTGGCCGATAAGGTCCTCTATGCCGTTCGCCTTGTAGAACGGCTCGGCCTTGTAGAACTTGACGAGCAGGTCGTCGACGAACTTGCACGTGTTGAGCAGGTTGTGCGCGCACTTCCTGTTTATTATAACGTCCTGGTGCCTCATCTCAAGGAGCTGGCCGTCGCTCTCCAGCTCCTTGCCCTCATAGTCGTGGGTGTATCCCAATTCCCTGAGCCTGTCTATCGGGGTCCCTATCTCCGACGGATAGACGTGCGTTATCGGGACGTCCGTAGCATCGAACCTTGCCGTGCCGTCCTTGAATATGTGTATGTTGTATAGCGCTCTCAGGATTCCCTTCTCTATCGGCTCTCCCATCCTGTCCCTGTTCGACAGGCCCTTGACGCCCTTCAGGTTCTTGGGTATCGACTGCACGCCCACTTTGGCTGCGGCCTCGTCTATCGCCCTTGCCACGTCCACGTTCCTCGTCTCATAGCCTGTAACTCTCCCGCCGCATCTCCTGCAGACGCTTTCGTCAGACTCCGCCTTGCAGTTCGCGCAGAGCCTGACTATCCTGGCAGCGGAGTTGTGCCTGGCGCAGTACGGCGATTCCAGCGTCTCGCCCTTGGCGCTGCACACGAACCTAGCTATGTCGAGCTCCACGCCTGTGACCTTGAACTTCTTCTTCTCTACCGAATACGCCCTGAAAAGGCTCCTCTCCTTGCCTCCGTTCTCGCCTATCGGGTAGAGTATGTTCGGCGCGGGCTTCATGAGCCGCTCCCTGGCCTTCTCAGGCCTGCCTATTCGAGCGCCTATCCTCGACGCCCTCCTCATGATCGTGAAGGGCGCTGACATGTTTATCATTTCGAGCGAGGTCTTCCCGTCATCGGCCCATCCGGGCAACCTATCCATATCGACTCCGGATTCCGTAGCGAAGCCGAACGAGCAGAGCAGCGCCTGCGCATTGTCCGCCTTTATCGTTATGGATTCACCGCTGTCATGGTGGGGCACGCACAGCCTTTCTATCGGGTCGCGCACGAGCCGCGCGTCATCGCCAGTTATCTCTACGGATTTTATCCCGAATGGCTCCTCGCCATCAACCTTCGCCCTGGAGAGCGCCCTCGCAATGCTTATCATCTCCGCCTCCTTGACGTCGTCGTAGTCGTATATGTAGAGCGGGTGCATGGGCACCCCGTACTTCTTTGAGATGTCGTACGCGACCCTGAAGCTCGGCTCCCTGAGCATCGGCCCGGCATAACCCTTGGCCTTCAGCTGGTCGTACCAGAACTCCTCCGTGTAGCTCGAGGGCTTCAGCTGCGCGTTCGACTTCTTGAAGTCGCCCAGGGTTATGAGTATGTCGCCCACCGATATTATCTTCGCGACCCTGTCCTTCACCTCCCTGGCTGTCTTCGCGTCGTTCACCCTGAACGCTTCGCCAGTCGCCAGCTTCACGAACGGCCCCTCTATGCTGTCGACCGGGGTCGCCACGCAGCCCTTGCCTGCGCTGTCCATCTTGAGCTGCGTGCCTGTGGCTATGAACTCGTCCAGTACTATCATCGTCGCAGGGCTGAATCCCTTCGCCGCTATGCCGGTCATGCGCGACCTACCGTACCTGAGCCTGAACGCTCCCTGGTAATCGGGATATGCAAGTATCGGCCTGCCTGCCACCAGCTCCTGGAGGAATACGGAGCTCTTCGGGTCCTTCTTCTCCTTCGCCTGGCCTGTAGCCTTCTCCACCTTTATTATGTTGTTCAGCCAGCTCCAGTCGAGGCCGGCGTTCTTGGTGTGCTTGAGCACGCTCTTCGCCTTCTGCGCGATGCCCTCGCAAACCACAAGGCCTATGCCACCGCGTATGCGGTTGGTGACCGGAACCTCCTTCCCGCTCCCGTCCAGACGCGTGAGGTTCCTGTGTATGCTCACCTCCATCTGCTCGGTGGGCAGCCCGTCGATGCATACCGGGCAGTTCTCCAGTATGACGCGTATGTCGGCCTCGCTCGGGTAGTACTGGAGCCTCGCTATCCTGGAATGGTAGAGCTGTATCTCCTCAAGGTATCTCTCGACCTCCTTCTTGCCGCACTTGAACTCGCCTATTCCCAGTGTCTTTCTTCCGTAATCGGCCAGCGCAACGGAAAGTGCGGCTCCTGTTCCGCCGGCTCCCCTGATCGGCCCTGCGTACAGTACAGCGATGTGGTCGGACCCGTCTGGGTTCTTCCTGACCTCCACCCCCTGCAGCCCTTCGGTGGGCGCCACGAGTATGCCCTCCGTTATGACCGAGAGCCCGACCCTGACCGCCAATGTCAGCCTTCTGTTCCTGTCCATCTCGAACTTCGGGTTTGTGCATATCTCCTTCACAAGGTCGAACGCCAGCTCCTGGTGGGTCTTGCTGCCAGCCATAGACCTTATCGTATCCGCGAGCCCGCTTATGCCTATGATTCCCTCGACCCTCGACGCGATGTCGGGGGCGAGCTTTATCTCCACGAACCTCTCCGGGTCGTAGCCCCTGCTCCTAGCCAGCGCGGCAGTCTCGAAGGCTGACTCGTAGCCCTTGTTGAGCCTTTCGAAATAATCCTTTATGTCCATACTAATCGTTGGCGAAGTTTATCGTAGTGAAGTTGTGCGTCTTGGTCTCGAAGACCGGCATCAGGCAGGGCGTGGGTATGTGCCCCTGCTGTATCTGGAAGTCCGTCCTGTCCTGCCACGTGCCGCTGTTGACTATGTCAACGCCATGGTACTCTGTAAGGCCGTTCTTGTGTATGTGGCCCATGTGGAGTATGTCGGGTATGCGGTCGATCACAAGGCTGTCGTTCTTTGTCGGCACTATTATGTTGCCGCCGTATATCGGCGAGAGGTGCCTTCGCTTCAGTATCTCCAGCATCGCCTTCTCCGGCCTGGCGTAGCTGCTCCCCGGGACAGCCGCTATCACCGAGTCGAGCGAGGTCCCGTGGTACGTTAGCACGTCAATGCCGTGCAGCCTCAGGTAGCTAGGGTTGGGGAGTATCTTCACGTTGTGCTGCTTGAAGTCCTGCAGTATGTCCTCGTTGAACGGGGGCTGCGGCTCTGCCCTCTGCACGGCGTCGTGGTTGCCCGGTATAACGAACACCTGGATGTAGTCTGGGATCTGCTGGAGGAACGAGAAGAATATCCTGTACTGCGCGTAGACGTCCAGCACTGCAAGGTCGCGCTCCTGGCGGGGGTACACTCCTATGCCGTCGGCGATGTCGCCGCCGACCACGATGTACTTTATCTTGCCTGCTATCGCCTTCGACTTGCTGTCCACCCCGCCCTTCAGCCACTTCAGCATGTGCGCCAGGTTCTTCTCCATGAACAGCTTGCTGCCGACGTGGGTGTCGGATATGAACGCTATCGCCAGGTCCTCCTCCGTGCTCTTCTTCTCGTGTATCGGCACATCGGGCCATATCATCTCGTTGACGATCACGAAGGGGCCGGACACCTTGCCCTTCACGCCTATTATCTCGTCGTTCACTATGGTGCCCGCCTTCTCGAAGAGCTCCCTGGCCCTTTCTGAGCCACCGTTCATGAATATCGCCCGAGCGGACCCAGTCTCGTCCTCTATCATCAGCATGATGTTTCCGTTCTTGGTGTGCACCTTGTTGGAGACGATGCCCGTTATCACCACCTCCCTGCCATCGGTCATGCTCTTAAGGCTCTCCAGCTTCGAGCCGTTCCACGATATCCCTCCGCGGACCCCCATGAGCTCGCGTATCCGGGCCAGCCTGTTGCGGAAATGCTCCACGAAGTCGTTGACGGTCCCTTCGACCCGCTCCCTGTCCTTGCCGTCCACTATCTGGTAGTTGGAGTCGTACTCGGCAGCCGCGGGCTTGAAGTCCGACTGCATCGTTATCTCGATCGGCCTGGGCGCCTTCTCGGTCTCAACCGTATCGGCTATCATGGCGATCTCCGCCTCGTCGACGAAGGAGAGCTCCTCCCCCGTGTGCCTCTCGATGATCTTGGCGACAAGCACGTCGAGGTCTATCCTAGAAACAGTTTCCGCCCTTACATCGGCAGCCACCAGAACCTTGGCTGAAGCAAGGCGTTTGGCCAGTTCGGCTACCGCATCGACGGCCATATGGCATTTACTCCCTGATCGATTCAAGCATGCTGAGTATGTTCCAAATCATTGTCCGGGCCTGGGGCGGGAGGTTTATGTCGTTCGTCACCTCGTCCAGCTTGTAGATCGCCGACGAGACCCTGACCGTGTAATCCCCCTGCGCGCTGAGCTTGCTCTTCGCCTCGGATACCGCGCCCCTCACGTTCTTCGGCACGCTGAGGTCGTTTATCACCATGTCCATGCGCTGCGTAGCCTGGTTTATAAGCTCTGCTATCTCCTTTTCATCCTTCATAAAAACACCACAGATAATAAGACAGATTAATTGTGTCGAATGCCTATTTATACCTTCTGTGGCGGAAATCTTTCTGAACGTTTTTAATTGGGCTAGTGCACATAGATAACCAAGGTTTCTCCATGGCGCAGATAAAACTCGCGATATTCGACATAGAAGATGTGGTCATAGGGTCGTGGCACGGCTTCAACAGGCTGATACCGGACATTGCCGATATGAGCCACGAGAAACTCAACGAGATCACAGAGGGGGAGAAGATGCGCGAGTTCCAGTACGGCAAGCTCAGCGAAGCCGAGTTCCTCTCCTGGATAAAGTCGTACAGCGGCACCAAGGCGAGCACTGCAGAAATACAGAACGCTATACGGGCATGCCAGGCCGAGCTTCCGGGGACCAGATACATACTCGGCGAATTGAGAAAGAACGGATGGAAGCTAGCGTTCCTCAGCAACAACGGCAAGGAGTGGATAGACTACATGAAGATGAGATACGGCCTTCACAAGCTTGTCGAAAAGGTGTACGTATCGTGCTACACTGGGATAAAGAAGCCAAACAAGGAGGCGTACCTACAGGTCGCCAAGGACTTCGGCGTGCAGCCTTCGGAATGCCTGTTCATAGACGACAAGGAGCGCAACGCTAAAGGTGCAATCGAAGCCGGGATGAACGCCTTCGTGTATAAGGGTCCTGTCGGCCTTTATGCAGAGCTGACGTCAAAGTACGGCGCAAGGTTCAGCCTGCCGACCCACATATTCAGGTCGTATGATGTCAGGGGAATATACAAGCTCGATCTTGACGAGCAGCTTGCGATACGCATAGGCAAATCGTTCGGTACATACATAGGCGCTGGGAAGAAGGTGTGCGTCGGCATGGACTACAGGAACGGTGGCGAGTCCCTAAAGGCCGCGTTCGTCCAGGGTGTCAGGTCCGTAGGCGTCGATGTAATCGACCTTGGGATAGTTTCCACCCCGATATTCTACTTTTCCATAGTGCACAAGAACCTCGACGGCGGCGCAATGGTGACCGCGAGCCACAATCCACCGATGTGGAACGGGTTCAAGCTCTGCGAGAAGGGTGCTGAGATAGTGTCGGAGGGGCGCGGAATGGAGCGCCTCAAGGAGATATTCACCAAAGGGGAATTCGGCGGCGGGCATGATGGCAGCCTTGCCAAGTCCGAGATAATACCGGACTACGGAAAGCACGTTGCAGAGAAAGCCAGGATAACCAAGCGGCTAAAGGTAGTCGTCGACCCGGGCAACGGGAGCTGGTGCCGCATAGCGGCGGACATATTCAGGAACATGGGGTGCGATGTCGCAGAGATAAACGGGAATCCGGACCCGAACTTCACCGCCAGGGGGCCCGACCCGAACTACCTTGCGCTCAACGGATTGAAGGCGGAGGTGCTGAAGCGCTCTGCTGACTTCGGCGTAGGCTTCGATTCCGACGGTGACCGTGCAGGCTTTATCGATGACAAGGGCAGGTTCGTGGGATCTGCTAGCATAATCCCGATATTCTCGTCCTATGTGCTTGGCAAGAGGAAGGGCAAAGTCATCTACGATGTGCCATGCACCAGCGTAATCGAGGAAGTGGTGCGCAAAAGCGGGGGAATCCCGATAATGAACAGGACCGGCCATTCGCACATAACCTCGCGCATGATGGAGGAATCAGCGGTGTTCGGAGCGGAGTACAGCAACCACATATACTTCCCCGAGAACTACAACTTTGATGACGGCTGCTTCGCAGCGCTAAAGATGGGGGAGGTGGTCTCGTCCACGGGCAAGAGCCTCTCTCAGCTGGTCGACGAGTTCCCGATATACCCTGCTGTCCCGATCGAGGAGGTGTATTGTCCTGACGAGCTGAAGTTCAAGGTCGTCGAGAACATAAAGCCGAAGTTCAGGTCGTCCGGGTTCGACAAGATAGTGGACATAGACGGCATAAAGGCGTTCAAGGGCGACGGCTGGGTGCTGGTGAGGGCCTCGAACACGATGCCGCAGGTAAAGGTTAATTCAGAGGCGAGGACAAAGGAGGAGGCGAAGGAACTCTTCGAGTTCGGCAAATCTGTTTTAATAGATGAGATATCAAAGAACATATGATGAGCTGGATGGAGTCCGAGGAGCGCGCATATCTTAGGAAGATCGCCGAGACCGAGATGCTGCACACGGAGATATACAGGGCGCTCGCAGACAGCGAGCGCGACAGGGGGATGAAGGACCTGCTAGCCAAGTTCTCCGCGATGGAGCACGAGCATTCGAACCTCTGGGCTAAGGCACATGGCGCCCCCATAGAGCGCCGCAGATACCTGTCCCCTTTCATGGGGAGCGCGGTAATCGCATTCAGGAAGGTGTTCGGCGTAGCGCTTACGGCAAAGTTCATCGAGTACAACGAGGCCCAGCTGCACGCAAAGCTCGAGGCGCTGATAAAGAGGCTTGGCCCCAGGGACAAGGACGCAGCCCTTGTGCACAGGCTGATGGCTTACGAGACCAGCAAGGAGGCGCCGCTAGAGAGGCGCATAATAGGCTACAGCCCGATACTCAACAACATCCGCGACGTCATATTCGGAATGAACGACGGGCTTGTCGAAGTGCTCGCGGCAACTGTGGGTTTCGCAGCTGCGGTGCAGAGCGCATCGATAGTGCTCCTCGCCGGGTTCATAGTCGCGATATCTGGCA
This sequence comes from Microcaldota archaeon, assembly GCA_028866905.1. Classification (GTDB taxonomy): domain Archaea; phylum Micrarchaeota; class Micrarchaeia; order Micrarchaeales; family Micrarchaeaceae; genus JAGWHI01. Next base: position 7,285 of record JAGWHI010000011.1, on the reverse strand, counting down.
CGCTCTCGATGAGCGGCGGTGCGTACCTGTCTACCGAGTATGAGGCGAGCCTCGCCGGGTCTGAGAAGGAGACCGCACGGGCGAAGCGGTCCGCGTATTACGTCGGCCTTCTCTACCTTGTAGGTGCATTCTTCCCGCTGCTCCCGTTCATCTTTGGATACACCGGTGCAGTCGGGATCGTGCTATCGATAATATCTACATCGATAGTGCTTGCCGTGGCCTCGTCGCTCATAAGCATAATAAGCGGCACATCGATAAAGACCAGGGTCGTCAAGTCCCTTCTGATATCGCTCGGCGCGGCCGCCGTGACGATACTGCTTGGTTACTTCGCCAGGACCACGCTGCACATCAGCATATAGTCACTTCTTCCTTACGTAGAGTTCCTCCATGGCGGATATCATTATCCTCGCGTAATCGTTGTCGGGAAGCAGGCTCCTGTGCCTGTCTATCGCAGCCTTAGCCTTCTGGCCGTACTGCTCGGCAACGCCCTTCGCGTAGTCGAGGCCCCTGTACTTGTCTATCATGTCGACTATGAACTGTATCTCCTCGGCGCTCTTCTCCTGCCTCCTCTTCCTGTATATGGAGTCCATGCGCTCCTTCTCTTCAGGCGTCGCGCTCCTGTACGCGTGCAGCACCATGAGCGTCAGCTTGCCCTCGTACAGGTCGCCGCGGTTCTTCTTCCCGAACACCTTCTCGTCGCCTATCAGGTCCAGCACGTCGTCCGTTATCTGGAACGCTATGCCGGCGTAGGTGCCTATCTCCTTCAGCGCATCCAGTACGTTGTCTGGCTGGCCCGCGGCAATCGCGCCCAGCTGCATCGGCCCGTAAACAGTGTAGAAGCAAGTCTTGCTGTCGACTATCTTGAAATAGAGGTCCTCAGAGGCCCTCTTGAGGTCCTTGGTGTCGTGTATGAACGTGTTCTCCACGTACTGGCCCTCGACGGTGTACTTTATCATGTCGAAGAACCTGTCGTAGAGCCTTCCGCCCCGCTCTATCCCGACCTGGGCTATGTAGTCCTTGAGCATCTTCCACATCACCATGTGGCCGGTCATGCTCGCGTCTACAGAGTGTACCCACCCGTGAATCCTGTGGAGCGCGGGCTTCCCCCTTCTCAGCTCGGAATCGTCCTGCGCATCATCAACAACCAGTATCCAGTCCTCCGACAGCTGCTGTGCGGCAGCCGGCAGCAGCAGCTCGCCCACGCTCGCGCCGAACATCTGCCCCGCGAGCATGACAAGGCCGGGCCTCCTGTAGCTGCCCTGCCTGTCTATGTAGTCCCTGACCATCTCGTAGTGCTCCTTGGGCTCCGTTATGGGTATGTATTCGCATATCTTGTCGTACACTGCCTTCCTGTGGGTCTCAATGTACTCCTTGAAATTCATCTGATCACAATCCATAGCGGTTAGGTCGAAGCCCTTTTTATATATAGCACTCCTTTCGTCAATAAGGGAGAAAGCCGCCAAAAGATATTATAATCTCCGATATTAAAATGTTGGCGTGGGGTGCGGGAATGATAGATAGCTTGGGCATATCGGCTGGCGCCAATCCCGAAGAGGCAGTCAGGCGGCTGGCGGCGGGGTCCGAATTGAAGACCACTGTCGGAAGGCGCGTATCTCTGCTGTTCGCGAACCTTCACATAAACGGCCTTGCAAACCCTTCGCTGCACAAGCGCATACTGGGCTTCGAGTTCGATTACGGAAACTATCTCTGCGTTCAGGATTCCACGCGCGACTTCTACTATGTATTCTACGACACCGCGCTTGCAATGGCGGAGGGGGAACTGATATCCAGGCGGAGCGGCAACCTCAGCTTCGCAAAGGAGGTCCTCGAGCGCTGCATATCCACCGGCGAGGCCGCGATAGAGTTCGCTAAGGGGATAGAGGCGACGGACCTGCGCGGCAAGAGCAAGGCGGAACTCCTCATGCTCTTCGGCGAATATGTCGACCGCGTCTGCGCGATAATGCCGATCACCGTAATAACCGTGTCGCTAGAGCTGAACGTCGAGAAGGCGCTGAGGGAATCCCTGTCGCGCTCGATAATGGACAAAGGAAAACTCGACCAGGTAATGATGACGCTGACCGCACCTACGAAGCAGAATGTCCCATACCTTGAGCAGGTGTCGATGTTGCGCCTGGCAGAAAGGCTGCAGGAGGGAAGGGACATATCCAAGGAGCTAGACGAACACGAGAGGAAATATTCCTGGCTGGGTTACCGCTTCGATTTCGGGAGGCTGTGGACGCGCGAGGAGATACTCGAAAGGGCGAAGTCGATAAAGGAGCCCGGTAGCCAACTTAGGTTTCTGGAGGGCAAGGAGGCCCAAACAACCGAGGCGTTCTCCAGCGCCGCAAAATCCTACGGCCTGGGCCCAGACATCGTCGAACAGGCGATGGCTGCAAAGGAGTTCGTCTGGCTCAGGACATACAGGACCGACGCGATAAACGAGGCCCTGGGCAGGGCTAAGCCCCTTATCGACGAGATCGGACGTCGGTATGGCATCCCAGAAGCATGCGCGCATTACCTGACGATAGACGAGATAGTATCGGGGAGCATCCCTGACATGAGATCGATAGAAAAGAGGATGGAACGGTTCGCACTGGCATTCGTAGGCTCATCCAACGGCCTTCTCTTCTGCGGCGGCGACGTTGAAAGGCTGCGCGCCTTTGCAGAAAGCGATTTGCTGGGACTCGAAACCCACAACAGGGAGATAAAGGGCATGGTTGCCAGCAGGCCGGTGCTCTCGATAACAGGAGTGGCCAGGGTAGTCAACAGCGTACAAGACGTCTCAAGGGTCAAGCCGGGCGACATCCTGATAGCGCCGATGACCGAGCCGAACTTTGTACCTGCAATGGAGCGCGCTGCAGCATTCGTCACCGATGAGGGCGGGCTGCTGTGCCATGCAGCGATAATAAGCAGGGAGATGAACAAGCCATGCATAATCGGTACCGGCAAGGCTACAAAGCTTATAGCCGACGGAGACACAGTGGAACTTGATCTTGCGCAAGGCATCGTCTCTGTCAAGCGCAGCGGACGGGCAGAGCCCTGATGCTAAAAACATTGCCTTTCAAGTTTAAATATGCCCCAAACAATTGCGGTCCTGGTCTCAATCGTAATAATAGCGATTGCAGCTGCTGCCGTATACACCCTGCACGTCTTCGGAGGTCCGGCTGGAGAGGGAACGGTCGGTGCAGGATCGCAAACAGCCAATCACATCGCCCAAAGTGGCCAGCCATCCACAACAATAATGCACGGAAGTTCTGCCACGACGATTCGATCAAACGCCTCAAACCAGCAGGCTCTGTTCTCGAGTCCCGGTTACCTGTACGTCACAAACTACAACGGCACAACGGTCAGTATCATCAACACCTCCACCTATAAGGTCGTGGCGAATGTGTCTGTGGGCGATTCCCCTGTCGGAGTAGCGGTCACGCCAGACGGGAGATACGCATACGTAGCGGTGAGCGGCTCTTCCAACCAGCAGGATTTCCAGAACAGCGTTGCAGTGATAGACTCCGGATCATTGAGGGTGGTCAAGAACGTTTCGGTCAACGGCCATCCGACCGGGCTCGCGATAAGCCCTGACGGGAGCTATGTTTATGTCGCCCTCTCCGGGACTGGAAATCTAGACGCGATAAACACAACAACAAACCAGGTGGAATTCACCATTCGCGTAGGTACCGGGCCAAACTGCGTGGCGGTAACATCCGATGGCAGGTACGCTTATGTCGGGAATTACGGGAGCAACGACACCTCTGTGGTGGACCTGACGTCCAGGAAGGTGGTGGCCACTGTAAGCTTGGAGGGCCACGCCGGTGGGGCCGCTATCACTCCGGATGGGAAGAGCGCATACGTAACCACCTCCATAGGAAAGGCCATATCGATAATAAACACGTCTACGATGAAATTGGAGTCCACCATCCCGGAGGGAACAAACACCGCGGCGATATCGTTTTCACCTGACGGCGCGTACGCGTACGTCGCGAATTACGGCAAGGGCACGTTGGGGGTCATAGACACGGCCACCGGCAGCTTCGTAAAAAACGTCACGGTAGGAGCATTCCCCAATGGCATATCCGTCTCCCCTGACGGGAAATACATCTATGTCACTGTTGTAAGCCTGACGAAGAACACGCAGCAGGCCAAGCAGCAGCAGAGCGGGACCGGGAGCCCTCCGGGCAGCGAGAATCCAGGCTATGTCGTGGTGCTGGATTCCTCCACGTATTCTGTGGTGGCGCAGATAGAAGCCGGAAAGTTCCCATTCAGCGATGCGGTCGGCGAGGCCAACAGCGTGTAGCTAGAGGAAGTCGGACACTGCGCCGTAAAGGCTGAGCCTGTAGTCAAGCGGGGTCACTATTATTTTCGGCACCCTGTTGACCGTATATTTACCGACATCCTTGATTATCGGTCTTAGTATGGCGTCTTCGTTCTCCAGCACTACGCTATTCCCTATCGTTATCAGTTCTGGGTCGTAGCTGTTGATGACGTTTGCTATCCCCATGGCGTTTATCATTCCCACCACCTTTAGCACGTCAAGTGCGACCTTATCCCTCTTCTTTGCCGCAGTGAAAAGATCCTTGGCAACAAGCTGTTTCTTCTGCCTGAGCGAGGAGCGGGCATGGCTATACTTCCCGTTCAGCATATACTTCACGAAATTCGGTATTCCACGGCCTGAGCAATACGCCTCCCAGTGCCCGAACTTGCCGCACGAGCACTTTAGCGTGCTGAACGGGTTTATCACATAGTGGCCGACCTCGTGAGCGTTGCCGTCCTTCCCCAACAGTACCCTATTGTCCGCGATTACCCCGCAACCTATTCCCGATCCGAACTTGATATGGGCAATGTTTGATTCCTCCCTGCCGGCGCCGTAGAACTTCTCGCCCATGACGCCCGCTATGGCATCGTTAAGGAGCGACACCGGCACGCCGTACCTGTCCCTCATCCGCTCCACGATTGGAAGGTTCCTTATCTTGAGGTTGGGGCACCCCAGTATGATCCCCTTGTTCATGTCTATGGTCCCCGGCGAAGATATTCCTATGCCGTCAAGCCTCCCTGCACCGTCGAGCACCTTGAAAACCCTCCGCATGAAGCCTGGGTCGTTGCCCCTCTCCCGGTATACAACCTTCATCCTCTGCGTGGCGGCATCCACCAGCCCTACGCTGAGATGCTCCACGCCCAGATCTATGCTAGCTATCTTTCCCATGTTCGTCGCCCTCACTCCCATTTTGTACCACAGTTAGAACAGAAATTAGAATCCGCCTTGTTCTCGGCCCCGCACTCCCTGCATCGTATGTACGTCTCCATCGCTGTCCTGAGATGCGGCTTCGCAGGGGATATCCTAGTGACGCCTGTCTGCTGGTGCACGGACAAGGTCTTCTTGTTTATGAGCTTCACCAGTTCTACCGCGTCCTCGTATCTAAGGCCGGTTATCACCCCGTACCCAGTGTACGCCTCCCCCTCGTCCTTCCCGTAGAGGTCCGATATTATCACCACAGTGCTGGATATCAGGCCGTGCTCGAGCTTCACGCGCCGTATCCAGTTGAAGTGTATTATCTCGAAGCTCCTCTTCAGCCTGAAGACGGTCCTGCTCCCTATTATGAGCCTCTTGTCCGTCACCACCACGAGCTTCGGAGTTATGAGCGTTCCGCCAGGGCCGATCCTTCGCTGCACTACGAGCAACTCCACCGATTCTCCTGGCGAGAGCATCCTGTTTACGGCATTGATCTCAGGGTAATGCTCGTTTTCATTGATGTCCGCAGCCTACCACCACTATTTACCCGATAATACTGCTACAGATAAGGCTTAATCACTTTCTCAAGGTTTAGGGGGCCCATGTAGTGTTGGGAATTTATTTAAGCAGAAGCTTTATAAAGTGATAGCTTTATAATATATCCATGGACATGTTCAACGCCATCGCAGAGCCGCAGAGGCGGAAGGTGGTAGAGCTGTTGGCCAGGAAGGGGCGTATGTCAGCTACTGAGATAAGCAGGAACTTCGATGTCACTCCCCAGGCGATGTCGCAGCACCTGAAGGTTCTCCGCGAGAGCGAGGTCGTCGATATGGAGCGCGTCGCCCAGAAGCGCTTCTACAGCATAAACCGTGATTCGATGAAGGAGCTTGAAAGATGGATAATGGAATTGGAAAAGGGTTGGGGGCAAAGGCTTGACAGGCTGGACGGGATCGTCCAGTCGGAAAAGAGGAAACGCTTTATCAGGTGAAACAATGGAAAACAAACCCATAAGGGAACTGGTCATAACGCGCACCTTCGATGCGCCGCTCGACCTGGTCTGGAAGGCGTGGACCGACCAGAGGATGGTGAAGAGGTGGTGGGGTCCCAGGGGAGTTACCAATCCGGTATGTGAATGGGATCCCAGGCCGAATGGCAGGATCAACATAGTGATGGAGGCCGGCAAAGAGCTTGGCCCTATGGCCGGCCAGAGATGGCCCATGAACGGCACGTTCAAGGAGGTGACGCCCAGGAGCAGGCTGGTTTTCATGTCCAACGCGATAGACGAGAAGCAAGAGGCGCTGCTCGAGAACATCGTTACTGTGGATTTCAAGGAGTCTGGAGGAAAGACCGAGATGCGGTTGCACATCGCAGTGACCAGGGCGGTCAAGGGCAAGACCGAATTCATGCTCCAGGGCATGGAGATGGGATGGAAGCAGCAGATCGACAAGCTTGCTGAAGAGCTGGGGGGGATCTGACCGCTACATCTTCGGCCTGTAGTACGCAAGGATGTTGCCCGAATTGAACGCCCTGACGCCGAGGAGCTCGAACTTTATCTTTTTGCCGAGCCCCTTGAACAGCGGCGTGCCCCTGCCTATCGAGACTGGGTTAATCATTATGCCGAACTCGTCGACGAGGCGCTTCCTCATGAGGCTGACGCACAGGCCGTTGCTTCCCAGTATTATTATGTCCTTTCCAGGCATGCGCTTGAGGCGCCTCATCTCATCCGCGTCCACGCTTTTCATGAGCCTGACGTTCCTCCAGTTCTTCCTTTCGTTTATCCTGATGCCCTTCCTCGAGAAAACGATCTTGTCCGTGTTGTTCATGAAGTCTGCGACCTTCATGTTGTCGCCGGATATCTTCGGGTCATCCGCGGCTTTCGGCCAGAAGGCCTCCATCAGCTGGTAGGTCCTCCTTCCGAACAGTATTAGGTTCGAGCTTTCCAACTGTTTCACTGCGAACCTGTCAAACTCTGGATCCACATTGTGCCACGACAGGTCGTGGTTAGGGCCCTCGAAAAAGCCATCGAGGCTCACCATCATGAATAGTTTTATCTTCCTCATG
>JAGWHI010000028.1 GCA_028866905.1 Microcaldota archaeon | reverse complement strand
AAAGTATATAAACGTTTATTCGCAAGTAGAATACGGTAGAATGGTAAAGGAGGCGGAGAAGGACGAGATCTGGGCGCTGAGGAAGGCGCTGAGCAGGCCCAACTACGCAGTGATGGAGCTGCTGCTTAAGAAGTCGCCCAGGACGACAAGGGAGCTCTACGCCATACTGGAGAAGCGGTTCACCAGGAAGACGCTCATCATAACGCTCAGGGAACTCTCCCTGGATCTCAACGTCATACAGCCGACGCACATAAGGACCGAGAAGGGGTACGGCCTGGGGTACAGGCTGAACCCAAAGGTGAAGGACGTCGTCAAGAACGTGCAGAAGTTCTCCAAGGTAGTAGAGAGCGTCACTCAGAGCTAAATCCCTTTGCGCCCAATTCCATTATTGGCGGTTCATTGGCGTGGAGGAAGCTGACAAAGGAGGAGGAGCGGGTCATCGTGCACAAGGGCACCGAGATGCCGTTCAACAACGAGTACGAGAACAACTTCCAGCCCGGCATATACGTCTGCAAGAGGTGCGGGGCCCAGCTCTACAGGTCAGAGGACAAATTCGACGCGAGGTGCGGGTGGCCTAGCTTCGACCAGGAGATAAAGGGCGCGGTCAGGAGGAAGCCAGACCCCGACGGCGTAAGGACCGCGATAGAGTGCGCTAACTGCGGGGCGCACCTTGGGCACGTGTTCGAGGGCGAGGGCTTCACTGCGAAGAACGTGAGGCATTGCGTGAACTCGATATCGATGATATTCATACCAAAGGGTAAGAAGGATGGGAAGGACTGAAGCCATAGTTTTCGGCGGCGGGTGCTTCTGGTGCACGGAGGCGGTATTCACAATGTTCGAGGGCGTGGTGAGCGCAGTGTCCGGATACGCCGGCGGGCATGTCCCCAACCCCACATACGAGCAGGTCTGCAGCGGCAGGACGGGACACGCAGAGGTGCTGAGAATAGAGTACGACCCGGAGAGGATTCCGCTGGAGAAGCTGTTGGACGTCTTCTTTGACATGCACGACCCGACGACCCCGAACAGGCAGGGGCCTGACGAGGGAAGCCAGTACAGGTCGATGATACTGTATGAGTCAGATGGACAAAGGCAGATTATCGATAAGAGCATAGAGAAGGCGCAGCGGTCTTTCCAAAAGCCGATTGTCACTGAAGTGAGGAAGCTAGACAGGTTCTACCCCGCGGAGGACTACCATCAGGACTATTACAGGAACAACCCGCTACAGCCGTACTGCCTCATCGTCATAGGCCCGAAGGTAAGGAAGATAAAGAAGAAGTACGGCCTGAAGTGACTACGCCTCTGCGCTTGCCACGCCGACCCTCTTCTGGTCCCTGTACATCTCCATGACCTCCTTGGTGGTGGTGGCATCCTCAGGTGCCTTGTCCTCCCTTACGAGTGCTTCGCCGACGATTCTCGGGAACCTGAGAGCGTAGCCGGCGTCCTTGCCCTTGTTCTCGTGCCTTCCGCAGGTGTGCATTGGCGATAGCGTTATCTCGTCGGCGTTGACAGTTACGACATACTTGGGATCCACCCAGAAATCCGGCTCTATGAGGGAGTCCACCCTGGCCGGCCTGTGCTTCACCTTTATCCTGTCGAGCAGCTTCTTGAAGTCCGCCATCTTCTTCTCGCTGAAGCCAGTGCCGATCCTGGATATCGTCTCGAACATGTCGCGGCTCTTGTTGTACGCGGCGCATAGCAGCCCGCCGAACTGGAATTCTGCCCTTGCACCCTTGCCAAGGAAGTACCCGACAATGACAAGGTCGAGCGTGTCAGACAGCTCTCCCCTATAGCTGCGCTTTATCTTTATCCACGAGTAACCCCTCGCGCCGGCCACATACGCGGCGCCGAGGTCCTTGGCTATTACCCCCTCGAGGCCGTTCTCCACCGACGTCTCGAAGAACTTCTCGAACTCCTTTGCAGAGTCCGTTACTATTTTGCCGGACGGCGTTATGCGCTTGCACCCCTTCAGCAGGCGCTCCAGCGCATCGCGCCTATCTTTATATGGGGCATCCATCATGTCCTTGCCGTCGAGGTACATTATGTCGAAGGCGAAGACGTGCAGCGGCGCCTGTTCCGCCTTCTCCTCTATGCCGTGCTTCCTCTTCCGCTGTATCGTCTCCTGGAACGGCATGAACTGCTGCGTCGCCTCGTTGAACGCGATTGCCTCGCCCTCGAGTATCGCCCTGGGCGCCTTTATCTCCTCGAGCACCGCCTTCACGACGTCGGGGAACATGTAGGTTATCTGCTCCAGCTTCCTCGAGAAGAGCATCACCCTCTTGCCGTCCTTGTGGATCTGGACCCGGAAGCCGTCGTACTTCTGTTCTACCGATGCCTTGCCGCCCATCTTCTCGAGTATCTGCTCCGCAGTGGGCAGGCGCTCCGCAAGCGCCGGCCTTATCGGCTTGAAAAGCGTAACGTGCATGTTCTTTACCGCATCTATGCCCTTGTTCGCCAGCACCCCGCCTATGTACGCCAGGTCGCTGCACAGGTTGTACGCCCGCTCGAGCTGCGGCTTCGCCTTCCTGTCGCCCGTAGCCATGACAGACAGGGCCTCCAATATCGTCGAGTCTCCGACCCCTAGGCGGAGTATGCCGAGCGGATACCTTACAAGGTATTTCGGCTCGGATCCGGATGACGATGCTATGAGGTTGGCGAGAAGCTTGGTCTTCGCCTCCTTGCTGCCAGGGCCCGATGACTCCGCAATCTTGCGCATCATGCCATAGACATCGGATATCGAGTGCTTCCTCTGGCTTATCGACTTGAGCTTCGTCTTCCCCTGGAATTCTTCGGCAGTCTGGCCAAGGTCGCCGCTCTTCCTGAAGCTCTTCTCGACGTCGGCCTTCGGGTAGCCCGTGGCTATGGCTATGGCGTCCTCTACCGTCTTCTCCGCCACACCGAACTCTATGCCCTCGAAAGGGGCCGCGAGCACGCCCTGGGTGAAGTGCACGACTATGGGGACCTCTTCAGGGGAGAGGCTCTTGAAGAGCTCCGAGAGTATGTCTATCATCTCCAGGCGCGACGACACCGCCTCAAGCCTGTCGTAGTAGGAGGAAAGCTCCCGGAAAAGCATTTTTGCACCCTATTTCAGCATGTCGACGCGGACTGCGACAGCCATGCGCACTGCAGCGCTGACGAGCAGGCGTTCTGGCCGGTGTCGGTCGCACCGCCCTTGCCCGCAGAAGTGCCATAGCACGCGATACCCGCAACGTTGCCGTTGAAGTTGTTATTACTGAACAGGTCGGCGGTCGAGTTCGACAGTGTAAGGCCTATGCCAGAGCCCTTGCCGGCTATGTTGCCCTGAACGGACAGCGAGCTCCCGTTATAGAGCTCGTATGCGGAGACCGTAGCGGTAACGTTGTTGTTGGTCAATGTCCCGCCCACCGTGTTTGATATGTACACCCCGTGATACGGGGTTGCGACGTTGTTGTTGGACAGCTTTATGTTCCTGGAGCGTGTGAAGTTGATCGCCGAGTTGGGCTGCTGCTGCGACTGGACCAACACCGTGTTGTTGATCACGCTGACGCTCGAGTTGATTGACTTGACGGCCGAAGAGAATCCCCTGAGGTTGCAGTTCTCGACAACGCCCCCTATTGTGTTCTGGAACGCAGCGAAGGCGCCGCCGTTGGTAGCTATTACCGTGTGGCCGTTGCAGTTGATCGTAGTCGAGTTGCTGAAAACTGAGAAGCAGGTTGCGCCTATCCCGTACTCGTAGTCGGACCCTAGGGACTGCAGCCCGGTCGTGAGCACCGCAGTGCATGGGGCGGACGGGCTGAAGCTCTGCACGACAGCGAGCGACTTGCAGCCGGACTTGGTGACCCCGAAGTTTATGCCTCCTGTCTCAGCGCCTATGCCGCCGGATTGCGGCGAGCACACGTAGTCGAATGCCGAGCTGGAGCTGGCCGTGTTGTTCGATACGGTGTTGTTTACCGACCTTCCGGCGAAGCTGATCCCGTCAGAGAACCTTGTTGCGGTGTTGTTGGCTGCGGTGTTCATGGTGGAGTTGGACAGGAGTATGCCTGCAGAGTTGCTTCCGCCGTACGCCACCTTGTTGTAGCGGGCCGTAAACCTGGAGGTGTTGATCAGCGACAGCGCGGAGCTTACGCTGTTGTTTATCACCGACGAGGTGAGATTGCCCACCAGGTCGTTCGAGAGTAGCACGCCGTTGTACGTGTTGTTGACGTTCAGGTTGTAGAGGTAGACCTTGGTCGAGTTGTATACGCCGACGCCGACACCGGAGCCTGAGAGCGAGCAGTTCTTTATCGTGACGTTGTTGTGGGAGTTCACGTATATCAGGTTGCCGTTGGAGCCCTTTGATGTCGCTATCATGTGGTAGCCGCATGAGAATTGCACGTTGTCCGAGTTTATCTGTATGCACGTGCTCTGCACGTTCTCAAGCCCGTTCATCAGGAGGTACTTGCCGCTGTGGGTTATGGTGGTGCACGAGTTGACCGGCGAGTAGGAGAGCGATTGGGTAAGGTGGTTGGTGCATGTCGCCCACTCCGTGTTGGTCACGCCGCAGCTCGTAGATTCCATTAGGTTGTAGCTTGCGTTGGCAGAGTCCTGGCTGGCATAGACGTCGACAAGCGTGTTGTTGCTCATCTTGCTGTTGACGAAAACGTTGGTCAGTGAGCCAGTAAGGTAAGCGCCATAGTTGTTGAAAGAGGAGTTGAGCTTTGTTATCGTGGATCCGTCGGTGCCAACCATGAGCATGCCATACACCCCGCCGCTCGCAAGGGCGTTGAATACCGATATCGAGCCTGATTCAATAAGGTATATGGAAGCGTCGTTGTCAACAAGGGAGCTGTTGGTTATCGATGAGCCGGTCACGTTGGTGAAGATTATTCCGTAGTTGGAGCGCTTGACCGAGCAGCCCCTGACGCTGACGTTCTTGACGTTCTCTGCAGACACCGCGGCAGTTGCGTTTGATATGGTGTGGCCGTCGCAGTTTAGGGTCACGTAGCTGGATTTTATGGTTATGCACGGCACGGGCAGCGTCTGCTCGAACTGGAGCGTGGAGTTGACGAAGTCAGCGGTGTTGAGGTCGCCGGACAGGCTGTATGTGCCGGGCGCCACTATCGATCCGCAGCTCCTTATGGGCGAGGTAGCCAGCTGTATCTTGGTTATGTTGGCAGGTACGTTGATCTTCGAGCACGATAGGAAGGAGCACCCGGTGTCGTTCTCGCAGATGTTGTACTGGCCGGTGTTGCTTTTCGGGAAGCTGCTGTCCAGGCTGCATACGAACGATGATACGACCGCCCCGCTTATGTAGTTCTTGACTATCGTGTTGTTGGTGGAGTTGACGAATACACCGTAGTAGGCGCTGTACAGCACCGTGTTGTTGAACACCACGTTGTGCGATGAGCCCGGCCCTATGAACAGGGAGCCCTGCTTGCTTGTCGACCTCTGCATTAGGTTGGACGATACGTTGGAGAAGCTCGTGCGGTTGAGGTAGACGTTGGTCATGTAGTTGGATGAGACGTTGTTGTTGATTACCGCAAGGCCAGTGACGTTGTACGAGTACACGCCGTAGGAGAAATTGCGCACCAGGCAGGATTTCACAGAGACATTCTTGGTGTTAGAAACCATTATGCCGTAGCTGAACGGCCCGACGCCGCTGTAGGGCCCTGAGCCCTTTACCATGTTGCCGCCGCAGCTGATGAGCACGTCGCTAGCGGTCACGTTAAGGCATGCTCCTCCCTTGACAGACTCGTTGGTGGTTATGTTGGAGCCGACCTTGTACATGCCGGGCTTAGCGATCTTGCCGCAGGAGGTTACAGGGCTGAACTGGCCGCCAGTGTAGGTTATCGTAGTATTGCTGGATATTATCGTTGTAGTGGCCGTCGATGAGCCCCTTGTGGCTACGAACACCGCGGCGAATACTACCACCACCAATACCGCAATCGCTATTGGGATGGCCGTCTTCAGCTTGTTCACGGGCTTCGGCGCGGGCTTCTTCTCCTCCGGCTTAGGCTGCTCTGGCTGGGGGGGTATGTACCTCGGGACCTCGCCCGCCATCTTCCTGCTCTCCTCGGCTATCTGCTTCTCTATATCAGGCAGACGCTCTATGTCAAGTTCAGTACCAACCATCGCCGCACCGCGCGAACC
>JAGWHI010000010.1 GCA_028866905.1 Microcaldota archaeon | reverse complement strand
AGAAGCGCGAGATATGGGAAGAGGCGGGAATCAGGGACTACAATATAGTGAAGGGTTTTGTCAGGAAAAACTTCCACACCCACAAGGATGGGACTAAGCACTGGATAATCCACTATCTTGCCACCGTAGACCACCCGAACATAAGGCTGAGCGAGGAGCACTGCGAATTCGATTGGCGGGACCTCGATGGGGCGAAGTCCAGGATACACGAGCACCACGACGACGTGCAAAAGCACTTCGCGTCAATACTCGAGGAAGCCGACACTGCGCTCAAGGCGAAGGATCGGCCCTCTAAGGATTAACCCGTTCTCCAAGATTTTTCAAGACAAGGACCTTTACCTATTATATATGGGGCAAACCCGCAAGGTATATATTCCTTTGCCGCTCATAACTTGTGAGAACTTGCAGGCGTAGTCCTACTGCTCGGTCTCTTCTTCCGGTGAAGCCTTGGCTCGAACCCCGCCGCTCATATTGAAACATGAACTCCTGAGCGAGAGCGAGGCAAGGAAGGTTGCCAAGGAGTACGGGGTAACTTTCGACAAGTTCCCGAAGATGCTCGAGACTGACCCGCAGGCTGTTAAGCTCAAGGCGAAATCCGGCCAGGTCGTGGCAGTCCACAGGGTGGACCCAACCGGCAAGTACATGGCCTACAGGTACGTAGTCAAGAGCTAGAAAGGAAGTTTGGAATGCGAGCGCAAGCGCGCTCTGTGATATAATGAGCGAGACACACGAACTGCTTGAATCCTATTTAACGTCGACGTCGATGGTGCAGCAGCAGATAGACAGCTACAACAGGTTCATAGCCATCGGGATGCAGAGGGTGGTCGACAGCCAGAGCCTTGTCGAGCCCGAGGTGTCCGACTTCGCGATAAAGTTCGGGACCATAAGGGTAGAGCCCCCAGTAATAATAGAATCGGACAGCTCGTCAAAGAGGATAATACCCAACGAGGCGCTGACAAGGAACCTGACATACTCGGCGCCGATCTACCTGACTTACACGCCGATGATAAGCGGAATAGAGAAGACGATCAACGCAGGCGAGGCCTTCATAGGCGAGATGCCGGTCATGGTAAAGAGCGCGCTCTGCTACACGAGCAACATGAGGAAGGAGCAGCTGCTCTCCGAGGGCGAGGATCCAGACGACCCGGGCGGCTATTTCATAATTAAAGGCACAGAGCGAGTGCTCGTCGGCATAGAGGACCTTGCGCCAAACAGGATAATCTGCACAAAGGAGAAGTCCGGGGACGTCACCAGCAAGGTGTTCTCCACAACCCTGTCGTTCAGGGCGAAGTGCAGCGTGACAAGGGACGCATACGGCGTTTACAGCATACTATTCCCCACCATATCCAAGGGCGTGGACCTGGTCATGATACTCAGGGCGCTCGGGATGACAGACACGCAGATACTGGACAATCTCGAGAGCAAGGAGACGAAGAACGACATGCTCCTCAACATTGACCTCAGCAAGGCGAAGGGCATGAAGGAGGACGACGCGATAATGGAGCTGGGGCACATGTCGGCGCCCAACCAGGCCAAGGCGTACCAGCAGAAGCGAGCTGAGATGCAGCTCGACACCTATGTGCTGCCGCACCTCGGCACGGTACCGAAGGCGAGGCTGGACAAGGCGAAGTACCTGCTCCGCATGGTGGAGAGGGCATCGCTCGTTGCCTACAAGCACGTGAAGTCCGACGACAAGGACCACTACGCAAACAAGAGGATAAAGCTCGCCGGAGACCTCATGGAGGAGCTGTTCACCAACGCCTTCAGGTTCCTTGTGCGCGACATAAAGTACCAGGTCGAGAGGACAACGGCCAGGGGAAGGAAGCTTAACGTGCGCACGAACATAAACCCAGACACGCTTACAGAGAAGATACTTTACTCCATGGGCACGGGATCATGGCCTGCCGGCCAGACCGGAGTGTCGCAGGTGCTCGACAGGACAAACTTCGCCAGCGCGCTCGCGCAGCTCAGGAGAGTCAAGTCGCCGCTTGCGAAGAAGCACCCGCACTACAAGGCAAGGGACGTCCATGGAACCTATGTGGGCAAGCTCTGCCCGAGCGAGGCGCCGGAGGGAATAGACGTAGGGCTTACAAAGTACCTCGCGCTCATGGCGAAGATAACCGTCGGCGCGGACCAGAAGGGACTTGAGGAGAAGATAAAGAGCCTCAAGCTTCTCGAGAGCGAATAGATGATCGTATGGCAAAGAGACCTGTAAAATGCTCAGTATACCTTGACGGGAGGCTCATCGGGACTGTAGCCGACGGCGCGGCTTTCGCATCGGAGATCAGGAAGAACAGGCGCGCGGGCGTAGTTTCAGGAGAGGTCAACGTCAGCTTCCTGAAGAAGCTCAACGAGGTGCACGTTAATGCCGACAGGGGCCGCGCACGAAGGCCGTACATAGTGGTCGAGAACGGCGCGAGCAGGTACACCCAGGAGCTCAAGGACAAGGTCAAGGGCAAGGAGATAGACTTCAACTACCTGCTAAGGAAGGGCGTGATCGAGTACCTGGACGCCGAGGAGGAGGAGAACGCCAGGGTCGCGCTGACAGAGGACAGGATCGAGAACAGCACAACGCACCTGGAGATAGACCCGGCAGCGATGTTCGGGCTCACGATGAGCCTGTCGGTTTTCCCCGAATACAACAGCGTAGGAAAGCACGCGCTCGCTTCCAACTTCGTAAAGCAGAGCCAGGGGCTCTACTCGATAAACTTCAACAACAGGTACGACGCGCGAGCGTTCGTGATGTTCTACCCGCAGATACCGATAGTCAACAGCACCGCGTACAGGACGCTCAACATGGGAAGGCACCCCTCGGGGCAGAACTTCGTTGTCGCGGTAACCACTTATTACGGATACAACATGAAGGACGCGCTAGTGATCAACAAGGCCGCTGTCGACAGGGGCCTTGGAAGGAGCGTGTTCTACAGGTCGTACCATGACGAGGAGCGCAGGTACCCCGGAGGCCAGCAGGACCACTTCAAGATTCCGCCTGCTACCACTGACGGCTACAAGGGGGAGCACGCATACTCAAAGCTCAACGAGGACGGCATAATCGAGCCCGAGTTCGAGGTAAAGGAGGGCGACGTGCTCATAGGCAAGGTCTCGCCGCCCAGGTTCCTCGAGGAGCAGACAAGCTTCGGAGTCGGGGAGGAGAAGAACCGCGACAACTCTGTAATGCTGAGGTCCGGAGAATACGGCGTGATAGACAGCGTTGTGATGAGCGAGACTACCGGTGCAACGCGAATGACAAAGGTCCGCGTGCGCGGCATAAAGGTGCCCGAGGTAGGCGACAAGTTCTCCAGCAGGCACGGGCAGAAGGGAGTGGTCGCGCTGATAGTGAACCAGGAGGACATGCCGTTCACGAATTCTGGAATAGTCCCGGATTTGCTGCTAAACCCGCACAGCCTCCCGGGACGTATGACGCTCGGGGACATGATGGAGATGATAGGCGCCAAGTCCTCTGCGCTCAGCGGGATCAAGGTAGACGGAACCGCATTCTCAGCCAACGGCAAGGACCGCGCCGACAGCTACGGCACGATACTTGAGCAGCACGGGTTCAACAGGTTCGGAAACGAGACCCTTTACGACGGGCGAACGGGCAAGGCGTTCAAGGCCCAGATATTCACCGGAATAGTATACTACAACAGGCTGCACCACATGGTTAGCCTGAAGCTGCAGGTCAGGAGCAGGGGTCCTGTGCAGATACTGACGCACCAGCCGACCGAAGGAAAGCCGAGGAAGGGAGGCCTCAGGTTCGGAGAAATGGAACGAGACGCGCTGGTAGGCCACGGCGCAAGCCTGCTGCTCAAGGAGCGAATGCTCGACCAGAGCGACAAGGCCGACATCTGGATATGCAAGCGCTGCGGCGACATAGGATACTTCGACTTCATAAAGAACACGCCGGTCTGCCCGTCGTGCGGGGAGCACACGCTCGAGCGCGTGGAGATAAGCTACGCGTTCAAGCTGCTGCTCGACGAGATAAAGTCGATGCACATACTGCCGAAGATAAGCCTCAAGTCAGAGTGAGAGTGATACTATGCAAGCCGAAGGGATACAATACATAAAGTTCACTACAATACCGCCGGAGACGATCAAGAAGATAAGCGTAGCCAAGCTCATAGTGCCGGACACGTACAACGAGGACGGCTACCCGATAGACGGCGGCCTCGTAGACCAGAGGCTGGGCGTAATAGACCCCGGCCTCAAGTGCAAGACCTGCGGCGGTCGCGCAAAGTCCTGCCCTGGCCACTTCGGCCACATAGAGCTGGTCAGGCCGGTGATGCATCCGGAGTTCGCCAAGACGATATACATACTGCTCCAGTCCACGTGCGGCAAGTGCCACAGGGTGCTGCTGAAGCAGGAGCAGATTGACAGCACAGAGGCGAAGGCGAGCCTCGCCACAACCGAGGAGGAGAGCCACGAGGTGAAGGTCTCTGAGGTGGAGCAGGAGCGCATACCTATACTTAAGAAGCTCAAGTCCGTGAAGAAGTGCCCGCACTGCGGCTCGCCGCAGGCTAAGCTCAAGTTCGAGCGGCCCACGTTCTACAGCATAGAGGGCAACAGGCTGAAGCAGGACGAGATACGCGACTGGCTCTCGCAGATAAGCGACGACGACCTGCGCGTGATGGGTGTAGACCCGACAGCTACAAGGCCGGAATGGCTCGTTCTCACAACGCTGCTTGTACCGCCTGTCAACGTGCGACCCTCGATAACCCTGGAGACGGGAGAGAGGAGCGAGGACGACCTGACCCACAAGCTGGTCGACATAATGAGGATAAACCAGAGGCTGGAGCAGGACATAGAGGCCGGAGCGCCGCAGATAATAATCGACGACCTGTGGGAGCTTCTCCAGTACCACGTCACAGCATACTTCAACAACGAGACGCCTGGCATACCAGTTGCAAGGCACAGGAGCACCAGGCCGCTCAAGACGCTGGCGCAGAGGCTCAAGGGCAAGGAGGGGCGTCTGCGTTACAACCTGAGCGGAAAGAGGGTCAACTTCTCAGCCAGGACTGTGGTGTCATCGGACGCCAGCCTGACAATAGACCAGGTGGGCGTTCCTGTCAAGATTGCCGAGAACCTCACCATACCGATTTACATAACCCAGTGGAACATAGACCACGCGAGGAAGTTCCTCGAGAGCAAGGAGTACCCGACCGTGGTCAACGTGATAGCCAAGGACGGGACAAGGAAGAGGGTAGCGGACACCAACCGCGACGACCTGCTGAAGGAGCTGGCGCCGGGCCAGATACTGGAGCGCCAGCTGATAGACGGCGACATAGCGCTGTTCAACAGGCAGCCGACGCTGCACAGGCCATCGATCATGGCGCACATGGTGAAGATACTGCCTGGAAAGACCATGCGACTTCACGTGTCGGCAACTGTGCCGTACAACGCAGACTTCGACGGCGACGAGATGAACCTGCACCTTCCGCAGTCGCTGGAGGCGCAGGCCGAGGCGCGCTACCTTATGAGGCCGCACGACATGATACTCTCGCCGAGGCACGGCCGCCCGATAATGCACATCGAGGAGGACGAGATCGCAGGGCTGTACATGCTGACAAGGGAGGACGCCCTCTTCACGAAGGAGGAGGCCTGCCTGATGCTCGCGAGCGTCGGCGTATACGAACTGCCCAAGGCGGAGCGCAACGGCACCTACCACGGCCGTTCGATATTCTCGATGATACTGCCCGACGACCTCAACTACGAGGGCAAGTCGAAGCTCGGAAAGATATCGATAAAGAAGGGCCAGCTCACGGAAGGCATAATCGACGAGTCGATGATAGGCGCAAGCAGGGGAGAGCTCATAATAAGGATTTTCGCTGACCACGGCCCGGAGGCCGCGTCGGCGTTCCTGCTTAACGCGACCAAGCTCGCTCTCAGGGCGGTGCTTGCAGCTGGGGTCACGATCAGCATAAGCGACTACTACAACACCGAGGCCATGAACAAGGAGCGATTCAAGATAATAGCGGAGGTCGAGGCGAAGGCCAAGCAGATCGCCGAGAACTACAGGGCCGGGAAGCTCGAGTCGCTGCCGGGCTACACCAAGAGGGAGACGCTCGAGATCGAGACCATGGCCCAGCTCAACATAGCCAGGGACATGGCAAGCGAGGTCATAAAGAGGAGCCTCGACATGAACAACAACGCATACCTCATGGCCACGATCAAGGCCAGGGGCAACATACTCAACTTCGTGCAGACCAGCATGTTCCTTGGCCAGCAGGCCATCAGGGGACGCAGGCCGTCACGCGGATACGGAAGGCGCATACTCCCGTACTTCAAGCCGGGCGACAAGGACCCGGGAGCCAAGGGGTTCGTAAGGTCCGGCTTTTTCGACGGGCTCAAGCCAACGGAGTTCTACATGCACGCTATGGGAGCGCGTGACAGCGCGATAACCAAGTCGCTAGTCACAGCGGTCAGCGGCTACCTTCAGAGGCGTCTCATAAACGCCATGCAGGACTTCTACGCCGAGTCCGACGGCAGCGTGCGCGACGCGAACGGGGGCCTCATACAGACGATATACGGGGGCGACGGCGTGGACCCGACCAAGGAGGTAATAGTCGCGGAGAGGAAGCAGCAGAAGTGATGATCATGGCAGAAAAGGAAAACGAGTTCAGGGTTTCGCCGGGGGAGGCCGTAGGCGTAGTCGCGGCGCAGTCCATAGGCGAGCCTGGCACGCAGATGGTTCTCAGGTCGTTCCACTCGGCAGGAATCTCATCGGTAATAACCACAAAGGGGCTCCCGAGGATCATAGAGATAGTCGACGCGAGGAAGAAGCCGAAGAGCCCGACAATGAGGATCTACATGGAGCCCGGCATAGAGAAGAACTACGAGAAGGTGCGCTCCATCTGGAGGAAGGTAGAGGAGGTGCTGGTATCGAGCGTCATCGACGGATTCGAGGAGGACCTGCGGACCGGCACGCTGATGCTGAAGCCGAGCAAGGAGAAGCTCGACCAGTTCGAGATTAACCAGCGCACGCTTGTGGCGAAGCTTTCGCAGAAGGAGGGCATGAACGTAACATCCGACGAGGGGATAGTCAAGATAAAGGTGAAGGGCCACGAGATCAAGCAGATAAGGACCACGTTCGTGAACCTGCTCAACACTCCGGTCATAGGGATACACGGAATAACCAAGGCGCTCGTCCAGCAGGACGACGACGGCGCGTTCTACATCACAACATCGGGCAGCAACATGGAGGAGGTGGTAAAGATAGACGGCGTCGACAAGGAGCGCGTGTACAGCAACGACCCGTTCGAGGTCATGCGCATGTACGGCATAGAGGCGGCAAGGGCGCTCATAGCCCACGAGCTCAAGGAGACGATATCCGAGGAGGGCCTTGACGTCAGCTTCAGGCACCTATCGCTGCTGGCCGATGCGATGACATACACCGGCTCGATAAAGAGCGTTGGACGCCACGGGATTTCCGGAGAGAAGAAGTCTGTGTTCGCAAGGGCTGCTTACGAGGAGACGGTCAAGCACTTCACCAACGCCAGCGTGTTCGGGGAGGTGGACGACCTCAGCGGCGTAGCCGAGAACATACTCATAGGCAAGCAGATAGGCATCGGCACAGGCAGGGTCAAGCTGGGGATCAGCAAGGCCGACCTGAAGAAGATCAAGGGCTCCGACTGACCAGCTTTTATACCTTAGCAATTCATACCTTATGTTTTTTGTGATACCATGAACGAAAGGCCGTTCGACCTGCTGAACAAGGCTATAGGGCAGAAGGTGCTCATACGCCTGAAGAATTCCGTAGTCATAAGGGGGAAGATGACCTCCTTCGACGCGCACATGAACATAACGCTCGAGGAGGCGGAGGAGCTTGTGGACGGCGAGCTCAAGGCCAAGGTCGGCACCCTTCTCCTGAGGGGCGGAAACATCATCTACGTATCACCTGTCTGACCTGATGCTTAAGTGGGCTTGTGGCGTAACGGTAGCGCGCTCGCATGGCATGTGAGAGGTTGCGGGTTCAAAATGGCCTTGCTAACGCAGGGGCATGAAATTCCCGCCAAGTCCACCTAATATTTAAAACCAACCCTACAATCTGATGCGATGGAGAGGAACGAGGTGGTGTTCGCGAACTCGGTGATGTTCGTGATAGGGTTCACCATCGTATTCTCGCTTGTAGGGGTGCTTATAGAAACGCTCTTCACCCACATCAACATCACGCTGAGGAACGACCTCAGCATAATAGGCGGGCTGATAATCGCCATCTTCGGCGTCCTGCTCATACTGTCGGTAAAGTACATAATCCCTGTATTCTCATCTGAGCGGAAGCTCCATGCGAGGAGGTTCAGGAACAGCTACCTGTCGTCGCTGGTGTTCGGGATAGCGTTCGCGATCGGATGGACCCCGTGCGTTGGGCCGATACTTGGATCGATATACGTATTCGCGATAACATCCCCCAGCATAGGGTTCCTTCTCCTCCTATTCTACTCGCTCGGCATAGCGATACCGTTCCTGGTAGCCGGGGCGCTCATATCCAAGCTCTCGGACTTCATGAGGAAGGCGAGGGTCTTCCTCAAGTACTTCAACATAATAGGCGGGCTGCTGCTGATAGCGGTAGGCCTGCTTGTCGTGACTGGATACATAGGGATGCTATCAATATTCCTCTTCGGATCCAACTTCTCCCTTTCCGCGACAGGCCAGTTGAACCTGCTCGTAGCGCTCGCAGCGGGTATTATAACCTTCCTGTCACCATGCATATTGCCGTTGCTTCCAGCTTACCTTTCGTACATGGCAGGCACAACAGCCGAAGTGGTCAAGAGATGAAATCCGACCTTTACATGCTGGTGTTCGGGATAATCGTGCTGCTAGTCCTGGTAGCCCTTGCTACGACAGCGATATTCAACAGGATAACAGCGCCAAAGAACACGACTGCGCCGTCCGGCGCAAACGTCACCGCGCCAAGCCAGAACCTTACCGATTACGGCATAGCCCCGCCGCTGAAGGGGATCGCCTACTGGATAAATTCCCAGCCGCTCAACCTGACGCAGCTCAAGGGCAAGGTCGTGCTCCTGGACTTCTGGACGTACTCGTGCATAAACTGCATAAGGACGCTGCCGTATCTTGAGGCGTGGCAGAAGGAGTACGGCAGCAAGGGGCTGGTGATAATAGGCGTGCACACCCCAGAGTTCCAGTTCGAGCACAACTACACAAACGTGCTAAACGCGGTCAAGGCCGACAACATAACCTACGCCGTTGCCATGGACAACAACTACTCCACATGGTACGAGTACGGCAACCAGGCGTGGCCGGAGCACTACCTGATAGACAAGAACGGGCACGTCAGGGAGATCCAGATAGGCGAAGGCGGCTACAACACCACGCAGAACGACATTGTGCAGCTGCTCCAGCAGGCGGGCTACAACGCCACGATGGTCAGCATGAACGTATCAAGCACTGTAAACTTCTCAGGCATAAACACGCCTGAGGTATACTTCGGCTACCTGTACGCGTCGGGCAGGGATTACATAGGCAACTCCGAGGGCTTCCAGCCCAACAAGACCGTATCGTACATGCTCTCGGTGCCGATAAGGAACAGCACAGCCTACCTGTCAGGGCAGTGGTACAACGCCCCTGACGGGATGGTCGCAGTGAACAGCTCCAAGATATTCCTGAAGTACAGGGCCAAGAACGTCAACATTGTGGCGAGCGGCAACTCCACCGAGACTATAAAGCTTGACGGGAAGAACGTGACCCAGATCTACCTGGGGTCCGATGACAAGCTTGTCAACGGCGTCGCTGTCGTTGGAGTAAACGCATCCAGGCTTTACAACGTGATATCCGGGCCTACCTACGGATGGCACACCCTTGAGATAGACGCCTCGCCAGGCTTCAAGATATACACCTTCACCTTTGGGTGAGGTTAGACAAGTGTGCGCGGTAGGGGTTTGCTTTTTACGTCGATTTGGCCCCCTTTCTACCCCTGATAAGTATAAATATCTCCTAAGCCGCTAATTATATCGGGTAGAATAGATGAAGGTCACAACCATAACGAAGGAGCTCGTCAATAGGTCGTCGATAACAAAGAACGGCGAGGGCGAAGTCGGGATGTTTATAGCCAGCCTGATGCACGACCACGGCTTCAAGGTAATCACGCAGAACGTCAAGCATCATGGTGCTACCGGCTTCAACGTTTTAGCAACTAGGGGCGATTCATTAAACCTGCTTCTACAGTCTCACATGGATACGGTCGAGCCGGATATAAAGGTGGACGAGGACGAGAATGCGATATACGGGAGGGGGGCATGCGACGCCAAGGGGCCGTTAGGGTCAATGCTCGGCGCTGCGATAAGGGCCTCAAAGGAAGGGCTTACGAACTTTGGGGTGCTGGCCACCGTAGACGAGGAGGAGACGTTCAGCGGGGCGTTCGCAGCTGTGGATTTACTTAAGCCGCTCAAGCCCAAAGCCATCATAGGAGGAGAGCCTACAGAATTCAAGGTGGTGGGAACGGAGGGGCTGAAGGGTAACATATACATGACTGTAGGTTTTAACGGCGAAAACACCCACGTTGGCAAGCCAGGCGAGAAGAATAACGCACTTGTGAAGATGTCGAAGGCGGTTATTGCGCTACAGGATCTCAACGACAACCACGCACTGCCGTTCGACAAGCGCTTCGGGCAGACCATACTCAATCCGACAGGCGTAGAGAGGACTCCTAACGCAGAGAACGTCATACCCGCCGAGGCGGTATTGACAGTCGATGTCAGGACATCGGTTAACAACGAGACCGTTCTCTCGCAAATAATGCCGATAATAACAAAGATAGACCCTAGGGCAAGGACCGAGATCAAACTGTCTGTGGATCCGCTCCCTCCGGTAGACATAGAAGCCTTCAACCTTGAAACGCTGAAGAAGCTTGAGATAGTTAGCGGGGTGGGGGTTCAGTCATACGTGGCCGAGCCGCACGCGTGGTTCAGGGCCGGGATTCCCGCAGTCATAGTGGGGCCTGGCGACACTGCGCTTGCCCACCAGCCCAATGAGCACATCCTGAAGAGCGATCTTCTGAGGGGAGAGGACATGTACCACAGCATGCTCAGAGAGGCGTGCAGCTAATCCTTTCATCTTACTTTTACGCCCATCAGGTAGGTCATCATCGCCATATTGACATTTATGGCCTGCCTAAGGTAGTAGCCGCTGCCGTAGTACCTGTCGTTGTTGTACCTTACCGACATGTCGATATTGTCCCTGCCGTCAAGCATGAGGCCAGGCTCCACCGGCGACAACAGCAGCGTTTTCTTGGCCTTCGCCATGGTCTTGGCGGTTATGGGCTTCATCTTCCTGGCGAACTCCTTGTTGTACGCCACATCCTTGTAGCTGAATACGCCCTCTGAGACCATCAGGAGGTCCAGCTTGCCTATGAAATTGTCCAGCCTGTCGTTTGTTATCCTGGCCTTCCCAGTTTTGATCGTTGATTCCGATATCGCCCCGTCCGGCATCACCGAATCCTGGTACACGTTTATCTTGGCCAGTTTCGACAACGTCTCGACAAGGGAGATCGTCACCCTAGAAAACGCTGGCGCCCCGTAAAGGCCTATGTTTGCGCCATCCAGGTCATGCTTCATCAGCTTCCAGAGGCTGAATGGTGCCCATAGGCCCCCAATGGCATGCCTGCCCATGAAGCCGCAGCCTATGACCGGAACCTTCAATACCTTAACGATGTCCCCAAGGTTGTCGTGCGAGCGTATGGCGAAAATGTCCGACATCGCTGCCATGGTGCTAAGCACCTCGTCCAGTGTCTCGACGTCGTGCTGCTCCCTCCTGTACTGCATAGGCCTCTTCCTGGCAGCATCAAGCACCCCTTTGGTGGCAAGTTCTCCAGCGTTCTTGATGTCGCCGCTCTCGCGTTTGCTGGTTATGCCGGTCCAGCCGCCGCCAAGCCTGGTTATGGCTGCCTGCATGGAGGTAAGGGTCCTTGTGCTCTCCTCCAGAAAGAGGAACCCTAGCACCTTTCCGCCACATAGGCCTGTAAAATCCTTGCCGCTCTCGGTTCCGTCCTCAAAGAGTTCCGCCCTCTTGAACACCTCGAAATGCTCCTGCTTTGTTAGGTCGTCTATTCCAAGATAGTGCCTTACCAATTCAACCACTGCATTAATGCTGAAGGATGGGCTTTATTCCTTTCGCCTATCTGACGTCACCGCTGCCCTTTATTACGCCGCGGTTCATTCGGTCCCTGAGCTTCTTCACGTTGTACTGGGCAACCTCGTCGAGGTCGGTGCCGAACTCCTTAGCCGTCTGCGATAGGTACCATAGTATGTCGCCTAGCTCGCTTATTATGTCCTCGCGCTCCGGCATCTTCTTGTCCCTGGCGATCTTCTTGACCTTGTTGAGCAGCTCCCCGACCTCGCCTGCGAGCCCTATCGTGGTGTAATAGAAGTTGCCCTCAAGGTTTTCCGGGTACATTGCCGTCCTGACCGCGTTCGACTGGTATTCGTTGAAGTCCATCGTATCACATCATATAACGTTATCGTCGACCCATCCAAGGTAGTCGTCGTTGCCCCCGATTATGGGCGTCACTATCATCTCCGGCAGCTCGTACCCGCTGATTCCCGCTATCTCGCCGCCGATCCCATCCAGCGCGCTGACCTTTGTCTTTATGAGGACGAGGTGCTCCTTCTCCTCGCGTATCTTGCCCTTCCACCTGTAGGTGCTGGCTATCGGGGTTATCTGCACGCAGGCCGCAAGCCTCTTCTCTACAAGGATCCTCGCGAATTTCCTCGCCTCTGCGTAGCTTCCGAATGTTGTTGTCACTTGCACGAACTTTTCCATCAAGCCACTATTATGGTCTTTACGTTTGCGAACTCCAGCATGCCGTATCTCGAGAACTCCCTGCCTATGCCGCTCTTCTTTACGCCTCCGAACGGCAGCCTGTTGTCCGACGAGGCTCCCCTGTTGACGCCGGCTACGCCAGCCTCGATCTGTCTAGCTATCGCCTCTCCCCTGCGAAGGTCTCTTGTCCAGACGCTCCCACCGAGCCCGAACTCGGTGTCGTTGGCAAGCTTTATCGCCTCCTTCTCGTTCTTCACGACCATTATTGGTATGACGGGTCCGAATACCTCCTCCTTCATGACCCTCATGTTCTTCTTTACCCCTGTGAGTACCGTTGGCTTGTAGAAGTACCCCTTGTCGCCCAGCCTCTCTCCCCCGCACTCCACTGTGGCGCCCTTCGCTACGGCCTCCCTGACCTGGCTTTCTATGGTCTCAAGCTGCTGCCTGTTCGCCAGCGGGCCTATCTGGGTCCTAGAATCCATGGGGTCGCCAACGACAAGGGACCTTGTGCGCTCGATTACCCTTCTTGTGAATTCGTCTGCGACATCGCCGACTGCAATAAACCTCTTCGATGCGGAGCAGCTCTGCCCGCAGGAGGGCATCCTGGTATCCACCGCGCCCTTCGCAGCGGCATCCATGTCGGCGTCCGGCAGCACAATGAAGGGATTGGAGCCCCCAAGCTCCAATACGCACCTCTTGATGCTCTTCGCGGCCAGTTTTGCTATCTCCCTGCCGGCGTCGGTGCTCCCAGTAAAGGAGACCCCATCGACAAACCTGCTCCTGATGAGCTTTGCCACCGCTGCCCTGTCCGTTATTATGGTTCGGAAGACGTTCTCCGGGAATCCGGCCCCCTTGAACGCGTCCTCTATCGCCATGGCGCACATCGGGACGTTGTTGGAATGCCTCAGCACAACGGCGTTTCCCACAGTCAATGCCGGCACGGCGCACCTCAGCACCTGGCTGTACGGGAAGTTCCAGGGCATTATCGCAAGCACAACGCCTATGGGCTCGAAAGCTATAACGCTCTTGCTGAACTCCGTCTCTACGGGCTCGTCATCAAGCCACCTGTGCGCATTCGCTGCGTAAAGGTCGCAGAGCGCTGCGCACCTCTCTATCTCGACCTCAGCGTCCTTGAGGACCCTCCCCATTTCCATGGTGGCTAGCCTTGCCATCTCGTGCTTCCTCTCGCGGAGCACAGCGGCGAGCCTTTTTATGCGGCCGACCCTTGCGTCGAGGCCCATGTCCCGCCATCCACTGGAGGCCCCCTTCGCAGCCCTGCACGCCTCGAGCGCCTGGGCCGCGGTCATAGGCTCGAGCTCCTTGTTTATCCCTTCGGTTACGGGATTGATCGACCTGATTGTCACACACACCACAGCAAACATATTCCTTCGTTAACTTATATATACCTTCAGAACCTCAGTTAGCTGATACAATGGTATCATTCGAACACTTCGCGCAGCTCGACATACGCGTCGGTAAGATAATCGCGGCAGAGGAACACACGCTGGCCAGGAAGCCCATGTACCGGCTGACGGTCAGCCTAGGCCCGGAGCTCGGGGAGCGCACGATCATTGCGGGGATAAAGGACAGGTATGCGCGGGAGGAGCTCGTAGGCAAGAAGATAGTCTGCGTGACCAACCTAGACCCAAAGATGATAGCCGGCCTGGAGTCCCACGGCATGATCCTTGCCGCGGAGGGCGATGGGGTGCTCAGCGTGATTGTTCCAGACAGGGACCTGCCGGAGGGCAGCCAGGTAAGATGATGGTTGAGACGCAGTACTCCGCCGGCGCATTCATATTCGTTGGCAGCGGAGCCTCTCGCAAGTACCTTATCCTCAAGAGGAAGGGGAAGGGCTACGACCTCCCGAAGGGCCACATAGAGAAGGGCGAGAGCTCGGGCGTTGCCGCGATAAGGGAGATAATGGAGGAGACCTCTCTCAGGGTCACGCTGGTGCCCTACTTCAGCTCTACGGCCAAGTACTTCTACTTCGAGAACAAGAAAAGGGTCCTCAAGTTCGTCAAGTACTTCCTCGCCGAGTCGAAGAGCGCCGGCGCCAAGATATCCGAGGAGCATGCCGGGTTCAAATGGGTCAGCGAGCAGGAGTTCAAGAAGCTGCTCGGATACGAGGACATGCTGCCGCTGTGCGACGCAGCGTTCTCATACGCCAGGAAGCTTGACGAGATCAAGTCTATAAACTCCGAGTACTCAGCACTGCCTGAGAAGTCGCAGGGGTGGGAGCTGAGCAGTAGGTTCGTGCCCGGGGAGGGCCCGCTGAACGCAAAGCTGATGATCATCGGCCAGGCGCCGGGGCGAGTCGAGGACGCGAAGCTGAAGCCCTTCGTAGGCAGGAGCGGCAAGCTCCTCGAGGCCGTGCTCAGGCGCAACAAGTTCAGGCGGGACCGCATCTACATAATGAGCGCAGTCCAGTTCTTCCCCCCGGAAAACAGGATGCCCACGGACCAGGAGGTGGAGCTGTGCAGGCCCTTCCTCTACCGGCAACTGGAGCTCGTGGACCCCAGGTACGTGATACTCCTTGGCAACCTTGCAAACCAGGTCCTGCTGGGCGACGGCGCAGTCGAAACCAACCACGGGAAGATAACGGAGAAGGGCGGCAGGACATACCTTACGACATTCCACCCTGCCGCGGCGCTGAGGTTCAGGGACAAGTTCCCGATAATGGTTGATGATGTGTCGAAGGTCGCAAAGCTGATGAAGGCGAGTCCCAGGCCCTCGCCTAGGCAATGGCGCAACAAAGCGATAACTCATAACAGGAAGGGGGCGAAGAAATGAGCGAGATGCCGGCGTGGATAGTCTGCCAGGGGCTGCTGACCAAGCTGAAGGACGAGCTTATACTGGAGGCGATGGAGGTGTTGCACAGGGAGATTGACGCAGGGCGGATAAAGGTGGGCGGGTCGATGGTGACGCTGCCGGACAAGTCCGCCGAGATGGAGCGCGACATGTTCATAATAAACAACCTGATAGCGGAGAGCCCGAAGATACACGAGAGGTACGACAGCTACGTTGCCGACAAGGACTCCGGCGCTCAGACCGACCCGAAGATGGTCCAGAGGATAGAGGAGCTGCACAGGTTCCTCCTGGGCGTTGACGAGATCGCGCTGCTGATCCGGATGAGCAAGACGTTCAACGACTGGATAGAGGAGACTGGCGAGCACACGAGGATCAACGATCCGTCCGAGATAATCAGGCTGACATCAGAAGCCAAGGGCGAGAGGGCCGAGGCGCTGAGGTTTGTGCTTGGCCACAGGTACTTCGCAAAGGAGGGCGTCCTCACCGAGGACGAGAAGGCGATGATAAAGGGGGCCCTGGGCTAGGGCCATTTCCTGTCCCTGGTCTCGGTCACCAGGGCGCTGAGCTTTATCCTTACCTCGTCCCCGAGGCCGACTGTTAGGGGCAGCACGCACTCCTCAGTCTCCTTAAGGTACCTGTCGACTCTCTCTTTTGTCCAACCCTGATCCTGGGTGTTGTAGGGTAGGTTGCGGAGGTTGTCAGTCCTGTCCGCCACAGTTATTATCCGTACGTCGGCAGGGTCAAGCCTAAGGCTCCTGTAGTACTCGCCCTTGCTCCCATACAGGTTCATCGACAGCGATCCCACTATCGATGCAATCCTTGCGCCGAACCTCTCCGAGACTTCCTTCTTCTGGACACTGCAGTCCTCAA
Source organism: Microcaldota archaeon (assembly GCA_028866905.1). Taxonomy (GTDB): domain Archaea; phylum Micrarchaeota; class Micrarchaeia; order Micrarchaeales; family Micrarchaeaceae; genus JAGWHI01. Next base: position 17,080 of record JAGWHI010000010.1, on the reverse strand, counting down.
CTACGTCGTGCAGCATGGCAGCAGCGAGCACGCTCGGGTCTGTAACCTTGAACTCCTCCAGCAGTATCCTTCCGACCCTTATCGGATGGACAATGTATTCGGTACCGTCGTCGCGCACCTGGCCGCAGTGCTCTGTCTTTGCGAAATCCAGCGCCTTGAACACGAGCAGCTTGTCGATCTTGACCGAAAGGTGCACGGAGTCCCTGAATCGGCTTTCCTGTAGCGCAGCGTCCTTGAACTGTGGCCTTGCCGTTCTGGCTTCCATGCAAAGCTGTTTGCCCCAGAGATATTTATTCCTATCAGCGGGGCTGTGATAGGATTAAATAGCTTGTATCCGATATATCAACATGGATGCCTCTAATCCTGATGCCTACGCACTAGATTCGCTTGACCAGCTCATAGGCTGCTCTAGTGCGGTGTCTTACCTAAGGGCATTCGCAGCTGACATAAACAAAGGGGTAGCCAGGAGGCCGCTCATACTGCATGGCCCGCCGGGCACAGGCAAGACAGCGGCTGCGCACAAGCTCGCCGAGGAGAACGGCTGGAACGTTGTTGAGATGAGCGCGGCGGACTACAGGGACAGGGAGTCGATAGAGCGCAGGATAGTCAGCGCCTCGACCACCAGGAGCCTTTTCGGCGCGAGGAACCTCATACTGCTCGACGAGATTGACGAGCTCGCGCCAAGGTTCGACAAGGGGGCAAGCGCAGCGATATCGAGGCTGCTTTCCGAATCGAAGAATCCCGTCATATTCATAGCGAACAACATGTGGGACCAGAGCATTGTCTTCCTTAGGGGCAAGGCGGACGGCGTGGAGTTCAGGAAGCTGACTCCCCTGCAGGTCTCCAACGTTCTCAACGCGCTCGCCAAGAGGCTCGGGATAGGCGCGAGAGGCGAGACCATGGACCTCATATCAGGGAGGTGCGCGGGCGACGTCAGGAGCGCGATAAACGATTTCATTGCCATGCACGACGCGCCGGAAGAGGCATTCGAATCCGTCGGGCTCCGCGACAGGAAGAACGACATCTTCGTGGTACTCGACAAGATATTCTCCGCGAATACGATGGCGGCATCGATGCGCGCGGCTGCGACGACAGAGTCCGACCTGTCGAACGACATGCTCATCAACTGGATAGAAGAGAACCTGCCGAAGCGGTACAAGGACAGCAGGGACCTCTACAACGCGCTCACTGCGCTGTCAGACGGCAGCGCATACCTGACCAGGGCGAACAGGAGCCAGTACTACACCTACTGGAGGTACATGAAGGTCCTGGTGTCTGCCGGCGTCACGCTCTCGAAGAGCAGGTACCCTGAGATAACTGAGAGGTACACCTTCCCGCGTATAATCTCCCAGCTCAGCAAGTCCAAGGAGGAGAGGAACAAGGGCTCTGCAATCGCGGAGAAGCTCCAGAGGCAGGTGCACACAAACTCGAAGAACGTTGTGAGGAGCGAGATGAGGCTCATCTCCCAGATAGCGAAGAAGGCGCTCGAAGGCGAGAAGGACAAGGAGATGGTCTACGGCTTCTTCATGCGCAAGTACAGCATGAGCGACGACGAGGTAGACTGGATAGCGGCTATGAATTAGCCCAATTAAATCAGGACGGCACACAAACGGTATATATCTTTGATGCTAAAGCAGATAGCGTGAATAGCAAAAACCACAACGTCGCCGATATCACCATAAACCTAGTGCAGGCTAGCCAGATACTCACGTTCGTTAAACTTAGGCCTGGTGTCTCCACCACGGAGCTATCGGAGGCGATAGGCATACAAAAGGGCCCGTTATTGCGCCTGGCAACCGGGTTGGTGGGGTTGGGGCTACTCGATTCTCTTGGCAAAAGGCAGGGGAAACCGCCATCCAAGCTTCAGAAGCGTTACCGCTTCAAATACATAGTCACCCAAGAGGGCAGCAAACTACAGGAGGCGCTCGGATGCCTCAGCAGGGGGAACACGAAACCCCACAATGGCGACAATACAAGTTCGTACCTCAAAGATACCCATTTAAAGTTCTCTGCTGCTGGCAAAATCCTTGACGTTCTGGCTGTTTCACCTGTGAGGCTTTCGGCATCTGCGATAAGAATTGTTATGGGTGAGTCCGGTTATACATATAAAAACCTCACGACTCATCTGTGGACTCTGGAAGACATAGGTCTTGCCAAAGGTGAAAAGGGAATGATGGAAACCGCTCGCGGCCAAACGCGCGCCACTACATTGTTCTCTGCGACAGACAATGGAAAAGCGGTAGCGGATGTCTATAAGAGGATATTGCTCAGGGTTGAGGAATCAAAGCCTAGGGCATTAAGCCAGCGTATCGGTGCCTGATATCCCACAGATATCTGCAGGTTAAAGCTTTACGCCGAGCTCCCTGAGGAGTATCGGCATCACTTCATCAGCGTAATCCCCCTTCATCCTTATGCTGCCGGCCTGGTTGTGCCCGCCCCCGGATTCCACATACTCCTCGAACTTCTTCATGTTCCCTATCGTAACCAGGAGCCCGACCTTCTCCGCTATGCTCCTGCTGACCCTGAGCGATATGTACTGCCCGTAGTGCACGATGGTTATGCAGTCTCCGGATATCTCCTCCATCTTCTCGTGCAGCCTGGAGCTGTACCTGCCGGGCAGCATTGCGCCGTCGGATGCCCTTGATATGTGCTCGAAGTCGAGCACGGATACGGCATTCCCTGACTTTGTGGTGTACCTCTTGACGTGAGACAGGCCGAGCGCCAGGGCCTCGTCCACGCTGTTCCTGACCTCCCTGTACATGCGTCCAGAGGTCTCGCTGTCCGATATTATCGAGTCTATGAAACCCGGCGTAATCCGCTCCCTTGTCACGGACCCTATCCTCTTCGCGCTTGTTATGTGGTCGAGGAGCAGCGCAGTCCTGTGGCCCTCCTCGCTTGACCTGTCCGCCATGTCGCTGTAGTCGCTTATGAACGACGCCTGCGCCAGCACGGAGTTGTCGATTCCGGAAATGAGGCTAGAGAAGACGCAGCAAAGCAGCCCAGCTGTGAAGTTGGAGTCGCCGCCGTGCTCCCACGGGTTTACGTAGTGCGGGACCAGCTCCTTCCTGAATCCCGCGTATGGCATGTGGTGGTCAAACCATATTATGTTGGCCTGCTCCCTTGCGAGCTCTATTGCCTTCTCGCTCTCAGGGGCGGTTCCGAAATCGGTTATCAGCAGAAGGGGCTTCTCTATGCTCTTGGTGTTTCCGAACTCGGCCATGTCGCTGTAGAACGACTCCATGTCGTACGAGACTCCCCTGTGCATGCGCCACTTGGGCTGGCGCGCCAGGCCCGAATCCCTCCCGATCTTCGCAAGCGCCCTGTATATAGCCACGGCGCCGCTGGCGCCGTCGCCATCGTTGTGGAACCTCACGACAATCGGTGCTCCGCCCATGTACGATTTCAGGAAGAGCTTCGCGCACTCGACCATCTGGTGCGACATCACCTTCGCAACCGGCCCGGCCCTGTCCCCGAACGCCGAGAAGGCGCCGTCGTGGAGCCCTATGCGGTTTACTATCCCGGATATCGCAGATTCGTAATCTTCATTCGTGGCCCTGCCGTTTATCGAGACCTCATCGCCGGCCAGGCTTATCCTGTCAAGGGGCTCGAGCACTATGCCGCTCTTCACCTCGTGGACTCCGGATCCCGACACTACGGTGTAGATGTTGTCGCGCAGGTCAGGCTCCAGCCTGACAGCTGAGACTATGCCCTCTACAGACCTTTCCATCAACACACCTACGACGCTCCCAGAACAGTCTTGAGCTCCCTGCTGAGCCTCTCCATGAAATGAGTATGCATCTTCAGCTCATCCTCTGTAGGGTACGGGCATTTGGACTCTACGGTCAGGACCCAGCCGGTCGACGCCTTTTTCGACGCCACTGTGGATCCCTTGATCTGCAGGGACACCCCTGAATCCTTGGCTGCCTTTGATGCGGCCTCCTTGACCGGTCTCTCGTGCATCCTCGGGGTTATCGGCCTTGACTCCCTCTCACCATACCTGGATCCGAAAAACTGGCTCTTCTCCTGTATCCCCTCCACAGTGACCCTGAGCTTTACGCCAGAATGTATGCGTATGTACTTGCCAAGGCGGCGCTCGTACGGCTCGACCTTGACGCTGCCGGAAGAGAGCGACCTGACAAGGGCCGATGCCTCGTCATGCTTCAGGATATGCGGCTTGCTTACGGTGCTCATCCAAGCACAGATAGACCTCTCATCGAAGATATTTATGCCTTTATAAAGTCAAGGAGCAGCGCGGCGACATCCTTCGGGTTGGTGTAGTGCGGGTTGTGGCCTGCGCCGGCTATCACCTCCAGCCTAGAGCCTGCAACGTTGTTTATTACCTTCTCCGAGTATCGAATGTCCACCATGCCGTCGTGGTCGCCCCAGATCGCCAGGGTCGGCGCGCTTATCCTCGCCAGGACCTCCGCGGTCAGGTGGTGCTCGCTCTTGAGGTATGCGTCTATTATCCTGTCGATTACCTTCTCGTTCTCCATGCCGACGAATGCGTTCTCCAGCCTCCTTTTCACTGGCTCCACGTCCTTGTACTCCTCAAGGCCAGCGGGCGCCTCCAGTATGAGCCCTGCGACGCTGTGCGACGATGCGTATTGGGCTGCGGCCCACCCGCCATAGGAGTGGCCGAAAACGTAAGGGCTCGATATACCCTCCGACGCTATGAGGCCGGCCAGCGCGTTAGACTGGTGGCCTATCGAGTAGTCAGTGCCTTCAGGGTAATCGGACTTTCCGTGCCACAGCATGTCGACCAGCCACACCTCCAGTGTGGGCGGGAGGTGCTCAACAAGCCTGAACCACACCTTGGTGGTTCCGCCCAGCCCGTGCAGGAATATCACCCGTCTGCCCTGGGCCCTGTGCACCTTGCAGCTCAGCCTGCCCTCGCCGGTCTGCACGTCGATGTCGTTGAAGTCCCTGGCGTAGTCCATGCTACCTGCCCTTCCCGCTGAAGAAGTGTATGCCGCGCCCCAGCGCAACCTCCGCTGCCTCCTGCACGGCCTCGCTGTACGTAGGGTGCGGGTGTATAGTGTCCGCAATGTCCTCGAGAGTGGCGCCCATCTCTATCGCGAGCGCAGCCTCGGCTATCATAGAGCTCGCCGTGTCGCAGACTATCTCCACGCCCTTGACCATCTTATCGTTGTCGTAAGCCACCTTGACGAAGCCGTTTGTGGAGTCCAGCGCAATCGCCCTTCCGAGCGCGGTCAGCGGGAACTTCGCTACCTTTATCCCATCCGCTTCCTCTATGCTCCCGGCTATCGCTATCTCCGGGTCGGAAAATATCACCGCAGGGACAACCTGGTTGTCGTATCCCGCGTTTGTCCCTGAAGCGGCCTCCGCAGCCACGATGCCCTGGCGTATCGCCTTGTGCGCGAGCATTGGCTCGCCGACGACGTCCCCAACCGCATAGATGTCCGGATCCGTGGTCTTCAGCGAGCCGTCGACGGTTATGAAGCCCTTCGCGTCCGTCTTGACGTTAGTCTTTTCCAGGCCGAGCTCACCGGTGTATGGCGCCAGGCCAACGGCAACGACTGTGTACTCAGCCTCTATCCTCTCGCCAGACTGAAGTGTCAGGGAGCCCGCGTCGTGCGACGCAGGCGTGGCGTTAAGGTATATCTTTGCGCCAAGCTCCGCCATGCGCTTCTTCACCAGCTCCACAGCGTCCCTGTCGAACCTGGAGAGGACGTCTGACCTTGCTATTATAGAGACCTTAGTGCCTAGCTTAGCGTACAGGGTGCCTATCTCAACGGCCACGTATCCTGCGCCGATTATAGCCATGGATGCAGGCACATGGTCCAGCATCAGCGCCTGCTTGTAGTCTATTATGTTGCCGCCGAACTCGAATCCCTTCATTGCCGTTGGTTCCGACCCTGTCGCTATGATCGCCTTCTTGTACTCCAGCGACACGCCGTCGGTCAGCTGGAGCGTGTTGGAACCGACAAATGTGGCTGTCCCGTTGAAGACGTCTATCTGGTTGGCCTTGCAAAGGAAGGCGACGCCGTCCTCCAGCCTCTGCGACACCTTCATACGCCAGTCCAGCATCTTCTTCGCATCGAGCGAGACCTTCTCCGCGCTGATACCGAACTTCTGCGAGTGCTGCAGGTCGTAGTAGAGGTCGGATATGTGTATCAGCGTCTTGGACGGTATGCAGGCGTAGTTGAGGCAGTGTCCGCCGAGCTTGTTCTTCTCCACAAGCGCCACGCTCTTCCCAAGCTGAGCTGCGCGGATCGCAGCCACATAGCCACCGACGCCGCCGCCGATGACCGCTATGTCCACCTGCTCGGGAAGGGAACCCATCACCATAGTACCAAACCTAAATAGACGGCAATCTTATTAAAGTGTGGGTTTGCATATCAGTTCGCCGGTGCCGGAATGATACGCGCCATAATATTCGACGTGGACGGGGTGCTCATTGACTCCCATGATGCGAACATCCTGTTCTTCAAGCGGTTGATCAGGGCGTTCGGCTACAAGGTGCCGACCCAGAGGATCCTGGAGAAGGGGCACGCGATGCCGCTTATCGACCTGATAAGGCTCATGACCAAGGAGAAATCGGAGGAGCGGGCAAGATGGATCCTGGACCACTGGGCTGATAAGGTGAAGTATCCTTCACGCATGGTGAGGAGCGTGAGGGGCACCGCAGCAACGCTGAGGAGGTTGGAGGGGAAATACAGGCTTGCGATAGTGACTAACAGGATAATGGAGGGGCGGAGCATGATGTACGACATCGGCAGCATCGCAAGGCATTTCGACATCGTGGTGTCCTTCGGGGACTACAGGAGACCAAAGCCATATCCCGACCCCCTGCTGGTAGCAGCGAAGAGGCTTGGCATACCGCCAAGCGAATGCGTCTACGTGGGCGACCTGTCTGTCGACAAGAAGGCCGCGTATAACGCAGGGATGAAATTCATATGCTTCGCCGGAAGCAAGGGCGCGCATCCAAGATCCAGATACACCGTAAAAGAATTCCCAAAGCTTGAGGAGGCGATATCGAAAATCGGCGGGTGACGGCTCAGCCCCCGATCTCGAGGTAGTCCAGGTCCTCCAGATACTTCTTCACTGCGTTGGTGAAGTGCACAGCCTCGGCGCCATCCACAACCCTGTGGTCGAAGCTTATCGATATTGGGAGCACCTTGCCAACAGCAACCTGCCCGTCCTTGACTACCGGCATGTCCTTTATCATGTGCACGCCGAGTATCGCGACCTCTGGATAGTTTATCATGGGCACGGACAGGTAGCCGCCGCCCAGGCTGCCGATGTTTGTTATGGTGAAGGTGCTGTCGCGCATCTCCTCCAGGGTTATTGTCTGGTTCCTCACCTTGTCGCCAAGCTCTGCTATCTCCTTCGCTATCTCCACTATGCTCTTCCTGTCGGCGTCCTTGACCACTGCCACCTTTAGGCCATCCGGGGCCTCCGCCGCAAGGCCTATGTTGTAGTAGTTCTTCCTTATTATCTCCTGTTTGTCCCTGTCGTAGCTCGAGTTGAAGTTGGGGTTCTCCCTAAGCGCCTCTATGGTCGCCTTGATTATGAAAGGCAGGAATGTCAGCTTTACGTTGTGCTCCTTCATCACCCGCTCCCTCTCCTTCTGCACCCTTTCGACAAGGTCGGTCGCATCCACCAGCTCCATGCTGACGGCCCTTGGTATGGTCCATGACGCCTCCATGTTCCTGGCTATCGCCTTCCTGGTCTGCGACATTGGTATCCGCTCTATCTGCTCCGCATGCCTTTCCTCAAGATGCTCAGCGAACTTCGGCGCAGCGGGCTTTGCCGGCTGGGTAGCACCGGCTGCGAAATCCTGAACGTCCTTCTCCACAACCCTGCCGTTCGGGCCTGTGCCCATGACCTTGGATATGTCCACATTAAGGTCGCGGGCGAGCTTCCTGACGGCCGGGGTCGCAATCACCTCCCTTCCCACCGGCTGCTTAACCTGCTGCGCAGGCGCAGCCGTAGCTGCTGCAGGCGCTGCCTTAGCCTGCACCTGTTGGGGTGCCGGAGCCTTGCCTGGCTGGTAAGCGGATATCTCCGCAGGTGTGCCTATTATCGCAATCGTGTCGCCGACATGGACGTCACTGTTCTCCTTCGCTACGAACCTTATCGTGCCCCCGATCGGGGAGGGCACGTTGACAACAGCCTTGTCGGTCTCCACCTGCACGACCGGCTGGTCCTCCTTCACCTGCTCGCCGTCCTTTACCAGGAACTTCTGCACGTGCCCCTCGGTTATCCCCTCGCCCACGTCAACGAATTTTATGTCCTTCATAATCACGCCTGCAAAACCTTGTCGATTGCCTTGCCTATCCTCTGCTCGTTAGGCATGTAGTAAGTCTCATACGCCGGGAAGGGGTACGGGAAGCTCCCCGATGCGACCCTGACTATGGGGGCCTGAAGCTCGAATATCGCCTTCTCGGCTATCCTCGCGGCTATCTCCGCGCCTGGGCCGAAGCTCAGCGGCGCCTCGTGCACTATGACCACCCTGCCGGTCTTCTTGGCGCTGTCCAGTATGGCCTGCTCGTCCAGCGGGCTTATGGTCCTGAGGTCTATTATGTCCGCGGACACCTTTTTCTTCTCCACTACGCTCTTGACCATCGGCACCATTGTCCCGTGCGTTACTATGGTGAGCGACTCGCCCTGAGCCACGAGGTTGGCCTTGCCTATGGGGACCTCGTACATCTCCTCGGGCACGTCCTGCTTGAACAGCCTGTAGAGCTTTGTGGGCTCCAGGAATATCACAGGGTCGTTGCCGTGCGCAGCGGCGATCAGCAACCCCTTCGCATCGTACGGGGTGGACGGCTCGAGTACCACCAGCCCGCCTATGTGCGCGTACAGCGTCTCAGGGCTGTCGGAGTGGTGCTCCAATGTCCTTACGCCGCCGCTTATCGGAGTCCTGACTATCATTGGGACTGACATCGCCGACCTTGTCCTGCTCCTGTATCGCGCCGCATGGTTGACTATCTGGTCGTAGCCCATGTACATGAAGCCTGCGAACTGCACCTCCGCTATAGGGCGCATCCCGGACAGTGCCATTCCGATCGCAGTTCCTATTATCATCGATTCCGCAAGCGGGGTGTCCATCACCCGGCCCGGGCCGAACTTCGCCTGCAGGCCGTCGGTGACCCTGAATACGCCGCCGTCCTTGCCGACGTCCTCGCCCATGATTATCGCATTGGGATTTTCGGCCAGTATCTGCGAAAGTGCGTTGTTCAGGGCTCCAACCATGTTCATTAGCATAATATCACTCGGTATGTGCGGTGCTGCTCTCCAGCATCTCGTCCATCTCCTCCTGCAGCGTCTGCGGCATGAAGCTGTATACGTTCTGGTACATGCTCCTGGGGTCCAGCTTGAACGCCTCCGCCTTCTCCACGGCATCGTCAACGACCTTGATGTTCTGCTCCTCCATCTCCTTCTGCAGGTTGTCGTTCCACAGGCCGTTGGCAGCCATGTACTTCCTCAGCCGCTCGAGCGGGTCGCGCTGCTTCCACATGTCTACCTCCGACTGCTCCCTGTACTTCGTGGGATCGTCCGAAGTGGTGTGCATGCTCATCCTGTAGGTCACGCACTCTATGACCGTTGGCCCGCCTGACGAAGCTGCAATAGCGTCGGACACGGCCTTGTAAACTGCGAATACGTCGTTGCCGTCGACCTGGAGTATGTTCTTTATCCCGGCAGCTACGCCCTTCTGCGCCAGCGTCTCTGCAGCGGTCTGGTTCTTCCTGGGCACGGATATCGCCCACTGGTTGTTCTCGATTATGAACACGCACGGGACCTTGAAGAGTCCTGCGAAGTTCATAGCCTCGTAGGTGTCACCCTCCGAGGAACCGCCGTCGCCTACGTATGTGACGACAGCGGAGTCCCTCTTCATGTACCTCTGCGCGAACGCGATCCCTGCGGCGTGGGGCAGCTGCGAGCTGACCGGTATTATGACCGGGTAGCCGTTGACCCCCTTCGGTATGACGTTGCCGTCCTCGTAGCCCTTCCAGTAGAGGAAGAACCTGTCGAGGGGCATCCCCCGCGTTATGAATACGCCGTGCTGCCTGAAGTTGGGGACGAATATGTCCTGCTTGCGCATGGCCATAGCGCTCCCTATCTGCGTGGCCTCCTCTCCTATGCACGGCCCGTACGTGTAAGACCGCCCCTGCCTCTGCAGGCTGAGCACCTTGGAGTCAACTGCCCTGGTCAGCGACATGTTCCTGTACATGCCTATCACCAGCGGGCCCGTTATCTCCTTCGGCATCAGGCTCTTGTCAACTACCCCGTTCTCGTCCAGGATCTGCATGTAGTTTATCGAGCCCTCGTACACCTTCTTTATCAATCACACACCGGCAGGTAGTCGTAGATGGACTAGCAATAAATAAATTGATTTGTATTTCGAAAATCATTTATATCTCAGGTGAGAATGCAAATCCCAGGGATCGGATGGCAAAGCAGATGAAGGGGATCGGCGGCCAACATGGCGGCATAAGCATCAGGAACTACGGAGTGCTGGGCGATGACCCGACTGTCATCAAGGCGTTCACCAGGCTGGACGCAGGCGGATACGCAAACGTGGCGCTTTTCGCGAAGTGGCTCAACGGCAAGCTCAACGAGCTGGACAGCGCGAATAGCATGGACCGCCTGGAGGCGCTCCTGAGGCTGTCGTCAGACGAATTCACAAAGGGTGTAGCTGGCGACACAAAGAGGGGCGACTTCCAGATGGCGCTGCTCAAGGCCCTGGCTATACAGATGTTCTGCCTGGACAGCAGCGGCCCGGACTCGCTGGATAGGTTTCTTGGCGCATACAGGCAGGTATCATACATATGGGAAGGCGTCGAGAGCTACGCCATATCCAGGAAGGACGGGCTGCTTGCAGAGGACGCTGAGATAAGGAAGAGGAAGGCGCTGGAGGCATCGTTGGACAGGCCCATGGCGCTGGAGAACCTGCGTGACAAGCACCTCTACATTGTACCCGGGAAGGCCAACGAACAGGTCCAGCGCATGATAGTGGAGCTCATGGGCATAGTGGAAAAGCTTCTCGAGCCCAAGCTGATGCCAAGCACGCTGGAGGATAATGGCTGCGCAGGGCAAGGTGTATCAAGATTGGTTACTAGTTATCAGATGACGTGGTGCAAATGCAGATAGTGAACATCGCCACAACCAACGCCAACAAGGGGCGCTTCCTTGCAAAGGCCCTGGCGAAGGCAGGGATAAGGGCCAAGGTCGCCCCGATAGACATGCCAGAGCCCAGGAGCTACGACCTCAGGGTAATAGCCTCGGCAAAGGCGGCGCACGCCTACGGCGAGCTGAAGAGGCCGTGCGTTGTGCTGGATTCCGGGTTCTTCATACCATCGCTGAACGGATTCCCGAGGAGCTTCGTCAACTTCGCGCTCGATACCATAGGCGTGGACGGCATACTGAAACTGGCAAAGGGCACTGACAGGCGCTGCGAGTTCAGGAACTGCCTCGCTTACATAGACGGCAGGACGCGCGGCCCAATCCTCTTCGAGGCTGTCGAGAGGGGCAGGCTTGCGCACAGGAAGATCGGCAACGACGGAGACTACTTCTGGTCCAAGCTCTTTTACGTGTTCATACCAGACGGCGAGCGCAAGACCCTGGCACAGATGGGAAGGGACGAATACGAGCAGTGGCACGACGGTGTAGAGGACTACACGACAAAGTTCGTGGTGTGGTACAGGAAGAACAGGATGGGGCTATGAAGAGCATTCCAGAACCTTTGAAGCAGCGAATGCAGAAGCAGGGCTACCATTTCGTGGGCCAGCACTCTGCGGTGAAGACGTGCGAGTACACAGCCAACGGCCTGCGCGGAAAGACGCTCTGCTACAAGTACACCTTCTATGGCATAAGGAGCTGGCAGTGCATGCAGGCAACGCCAGCCATAGGATGCGACCTCGGCTGCACGTTCTGCTGGCGCCTGATCCCGGAGGAGCACGGCTACAGGTGGAACGAGCTCAACGCAGTGGAGAGATGGGACGACCCGGTCTCGATAGTCGAGGGCATGATAAAGGAGCAGAGGGCCGTTGTCAGCGGCTTCAAGACAGACGCAGACACAGAGCTGAAGATGCGCAGGTGGGAGGAGGCGCGGCAGCCGAGGCACGTGGCGCTCAGCCTGACCGGCGAGCCGATGTTCTACCCCCGCATGGGAGAGCTGATAAGGGAGTTCCACAAGCGCGGCATCAGCACCTTCCTGGTGCACAACGGCACACTGCCGGAGGCGATGGAGCGGTTGGATCCGCTGCCAACGCAGCTGTACGTGTCCATGCAGGCCCCGGACGAGGAGACGTTCATAAGGACCGTGAGGCCCAAGATACCAGGCACCTGGGGGAGGTACAGGAAGGCGCTGTCCGTGCTCGGCACCCTGAACACCAGGACCGTGCTGCGGATGACGCTAGTGAAGAGCCTGAACATGCACAACCCCGAGGGCTACTCGGAGCTTATAACCCTGGCCAGGCCAAACTACGTAGAGGTGAAGGGCTTCTCCTTCGTAGGAGGGGCAAGGGACCCGCAGAGGGGGCTCAGCATAGACACGGTGCCGACGCACGGGGAGGTAAGGGATTTCGCGCGGAGGCTGGCGGACCTCACCGGCTACATAGTGACGGCCGAGCACGCGCCGAGCAGGATAATACTCCTCTCGAGGGACGAGGATTCGAAGAGGAACAGGATAATAGACTTCAGCAGGATACAGGTGGCCGACAGCTCTCGGATGCAAAATAAATAACTTCGCATCCCTATTAGCGCGTCATGAACGGCAAAAGGATCGCGCTGTACGCCTTTGTCGTCGTTGCGCTACTCCTTGTGGTTGCCGGGATCGTCTACCTCAGCAACCCGTACCAGGGGTACGTGCCGTTCACTAGCAACGCCTACAACGTCAGCTTCATGTACCCACAGTCGTGGAGCGTGACATCGCAGGTGTACCAGACCGGCACCCCGGCGAAGAGCATAGTGCTTTTCCCTACGTCGTCAGGCAGATACGTCCAGATGCACATAACGTCGCTGCCGGCAGCAGCGCCCGAAGCGAAGACCTTCAGCTTCCTCCTCTACAACACAACGCTTAACGCGGTCCTCGCGGACAGCGGAAACCTCACAGCCAATAAGAACATAACCCTGTCTGGATACGCCGCACGGGAGTTCGCAGGTACGGCAGGCGGAGGGTCAGCATTCCTCTACATCCTTGCCAACGCGACGACAAACTACTTCATAATCCAGTACATCGCGGCGAACGCCAGCGCCTACTCGAGGTTCCTCCCCCAGGCGCAGAACATCATAGGCTCGATAAGGCTGAATGGGCAGTGAGCGGCAGGCAATCCCTCGGCAAAAGACCTAAATATTTCCAAAGACAGCAACATATGCATGAACAAGAGCCTGATTATTGTCGGCGGCCCGGCAGGCGCAGGGAAGAGCACCCTGCTCAGCCAGATAAAGGGAAGGCAGGACACAGTGGTAGCGAGCACGGGCGACATGTACAAGATAGCTTCGGATCACGTGTTGTCTGTCCAGGGCGTTAATTACGAAGTGCTCAGGGACGATATCAAGAAATACCAGATAAGCTACCTGAGGAATCTCGAACCGCTGGTGATGACGCTGATAACGGGATTCATGGGCGCGAACCACGGCCCTAAGACGAACGTAGTGTTGGACACGCACTACTCGGTGGGATCGGCCGAGGGGTTCGCGAATGCGCTAAAGGGCGAGAGCATATCCCTTATCGGCGCAACCGCATCGGTCACCGGTTTTGATTCGTGCCACTGCATACTTGTCGACGCGGACACCGCTAAGATCTACGAGAGGGTAAACTCAGATGGCCAGCGCTCCAGGGGGACGATGGCGATGATGGACATAGAGGCCGAGAGGAACTCCAACGCCTCTGCGCACGAATACTACGCGGAGATACTCGGCAACCACCTTGACACGCTGAAGCACGTCATACACAACAACGAGCTCAGGAGCGCCCACCGGGAATTCCTGAGGATCCTGGAAAGGCCAGAGCCAACGACAGGGGAATGATTGCATAAGCAAGGAGCAACCGAAATCGATAACAGCGACGCGGAACGAGGAGTCCGTGGCCAAATGCGTTGAAATGCTCAGGCAGACGTACCCATGGGTGACTGAAGAGGCCCTGAGGGGGACATCAGATAACCTAAAGATGCTTGCGAATTTTGATCGCTTTGCAATGTTCCTCCTTGCAGGCACCAGGGAAGACGGCAGGGTTGTGGGGTTCAGGTCCGGCGAATCCGCAAGGCAGCTCCTGAACCTGACGCCCAAGAGGTATGACACCGCCTACGACAGGCTCCTCGAATCGGGGTTTGTCGAGAAGATAGGAGGGTCCATCTGCCAGACGAATAAGGGCCAATTGGCATACGATCCGTTGATGCGCATGCTGCTCATAGAGGCCGCGGGCGTCGAAACAATAGACGAGCTGGACCGCATATTGAAGTCCGACGGCGCCGCATGGAAGCTACTCAGGAAGATTGTCGAGATATCTGACCAGTTCCAATCGCTTTAGCGTATGCCGACTACAAAGGACCTTGCCAAATTATAAATATCTTTGAAATTAAATAGAAGTGGATGAAATGGCCGACAAAAGACTCGTCATTAATAAAAAGACTAAGGCTTTCGAAATCAATGATATAGTCCTTGACATACATGACAGGCATTTTAACAAGGCCAATGTGGCTATTGTAAGAAAATTGGAAGATGCAATAATGACATCGTCCAAGTTCTGTATCGAAAAGGGTGCGTCACACATGGCGTCTGCAATAAAAAGAGGGGCAGATTCAGAAGGGACTCCGAGGCATTTTTCTGCGGCAAGGTCGTATTTTGAAAAAGCGATGGAACTGGCACATGGGGAGATAAACGTATACTCGGAGGATCAAGTGGACGCAATAATAGCCATAGACTACCCTAATATCGTGACTGATGAGATTTTTAACCAGCAGAAACTTGCGTTTTCTAAGCTCAACCAGTTATCCAAAGCATGCCTGGACTATGTAACTAGTGAACCCTTAACGCAACAGCAAAATGGCATCTACGCAGAAATGCAGCCTTACGAATATTTCAGCGGCCTTATTGGCAAGAGAATAAAAGAGCTCTCCAAAAACAACTCACACTTCTTCAAGACTGTTGCCGAGACGGAGATAAACTTTGCCCTTGCTTCCTTGGCTGCCAAGATGAGGTCTTCAAAGAAAGGGTTCAAAGACAACGAACTGATGGATAGGGCAATGGACGAAATGGCGAGCGTTGCAGAGCAGTATGGTGTTGATCTTTCACCAGCCTTCCTGCTGGTGCAGGACGAGTTCCATTTCAGGGCTCAGGACATAAGTTGAACCGCACCTACTGGCGTGGCCATCGTCGATATCCATAGACCCCCCATAAATCCGCTATTCCTCAGTCCCGGATGCATGTAGACAGATGGCATACTCCCGGCAGGCTATAAATATTTCCTAAGCCGCAAATATATCGTGACAACATGAGCAATTCGAAGGTCATAGCGAACCAGGACGCGAAGGTTGCAAAGTTCGACACGGTCAAGGTATTCGGCGACAGCGGAGAGGTGGCCAGGGTCAAGCTCTACACCCTTGACACTTTCGCCAAGGTCAGCGGCGATAGCGTTGGCCATTTCGTAGGGGCCATCGAAAGCGTCAAGATAGGCGACAGGAGCGTGCGCGACTTCATAGTGGAGCACGGCCACGGCGTTGCCTTCCCGTACGCATATGAGATTGGCAACAGGGTAGTGCTCGGCCTTGACATCGAGCTGTACAGGAAGGGCAACGATATCAACCCGATGATTGATTCGCTGACCATAGAAAACGGCGCGCTTATCGACAGGACTAAGGGCATAATGTGCACGAACGAGACCATAATACTCGGCAAGGAGAGCGAACTGCTTAGGCTAATGGCCATGAACCGCGGGTTCGATGACGGCTACTACTACGAGAACGTTGCGCCGACGTACCTGAGGGTGGATTCCGGGAAGGAAAAGTCAAACGCGTATTAATCGTTTAATATATTAGAATTTCTAATAATTAATTGGATAATGATGCTCTATGGGAAACCGCACATCTGAGCTGAGGAAGGCGTTCTCCCCTGAATTGGTGGAGATTGCCGGCAGGGCCAGGGAGCTGCTTAGGACAGACATAACAAAGGCAAAGCGATACGCTAAGCGCGCGATGGGCACCCACCTTCTCAAGGTGGCTGTGTCGGCAGGCATTTACCAGGGGACTGCACTCACCTTCGGCGTAGGCGCTTGGGACATACACGGCACTTTCTCAAGGGAATCATCGATAATGGGCAACACAAGCCAGCTCTCTATATACCTGGCAAAGGGGATAAGCAATCTCATACCCCAGGAGATCAAGGCTGCTGTGGCCAGTGCTATAGTGCCGATGGAGTTCAGCCTATCGTTCGTGCGCATGATAGTAGAGAACAAAGTATACCAGAGGTTCGGGATAACCCCGGACCCTGCAGGCACTCTGCTAAAGCCCTATACTGCAGGGATATTGGAGACCGCGCACAAGCTTGCCTCTGCAAACCCCACAAACACAGAGGAGCTGCTTGAGGTCGGTATAATAAGCGTGTACGGCGACATAGTTAGGATGGCATAGGCAGGGGCCATGTACGCAGGCCTTAGCCTGCTGCAGAGGAAGGAGCCATCCATAAAGGAGAATGGCTGATTCTGATTCTATTCAAGTATTTCTAGCACTTATTTAGATAACCTATTTCCTTCCTGTAGCCTTGAGGAATAGGCCTCAGATTGCGTTTATTTGCGTTATTGGCGCGCTTGAGCAGCGCACGATTCTCTATATCTAATGCATTGAGATAGTGCTTCACGTGACAAACTACAGCACGAATTTTTACCGGAAGCGAGCCAGTTTCAGGGTCTTTTGTACTATAAAATATGCCTATCCATGCTGATGGAAATGCATCGTGCACATTCCATTTTTCCGAGCTGAAAATTTGCCTCACGAGGAAATGCAATCTTTTCCGATCAGTTTTTGGCTCAAGCCAGGTTGGTTGGCTATTAGGGTATGTTTTCCAAAAATGCGGAATGGAAGGTTTTTGAAGATTGTAATTTCGTTCGGAGAAGATG
>JAGWHI010000027.1 GCA_028866905.1 Microcaldota archaeon | reverse complement strand
TAAACATACTGTAAAAATTAATCTGTATACTACTATAAAATTCATATAAAATGTCAGATTAATGTCCAAAATTTATAGGGTGCGCACAGGAAACTGTCAATTTTCTAACTTAGTTATAAATTCAACCTCGTTCATAATATTACGTGGGTGAAGCGGTTGGAGGAAAGCACAGGAATTCGTTCATGCGTCAGCGCAGCCTTTTTGGCAAACCACACAATTTCCCACTGGACAATAATCACTGTCCCAATGCGCTGCGATCCCGTGCTCTCCCCTTCACCTGATGCTTAGGGTGGAAAAATGAACCTGAACAGGGTTAAGTTCTGGAGATGGGGCGACTATCGGTGCTGGATGTGCCGGGAACGGTACGCAAGAGATCAGCCATTGGATTATCTCAGGCACCTAAAGAAGTGCGATGTGGAGACAATGACGATGGTACCAAAGACAGACACCTACAACACTGAGACGTATTATCACTTCTGATGATGGTTGGATGAATGAGCATATGCGCAGGTTCAGGCAAAGGCCCGATAGGATGTTCAGGTTCTACCTGATAAGGCCCGATGGGAACTCAGACATAGAGGGACTGATTGCAAAAGTAATAAACCTCAGAGACGTCAGCGAGGTGCATGTCACTGAAGGTGACTATGGTTTCCTAATCAAGACAAAGACCTGCAAGGAGAGAGACACAGACAGGGTAAAGGAATACCTGGCTATGGAGCTCAGAACCAAGTTCGGCGAACTGACAAGCCATTACAGCTACAGGAAACGCTAATGGGTGGAAACATGGCAAGATTCAGGATAATATACAAGAGGCACGACCTTCAGGGTGTGACATTCGGCAAGATGAGGGATATCCCCAAAGAAACGCCAGAGGAAGCGTATGTATTCCTGGAGCAGCTGAAGGCTGCTGATCCAGACTACCTGCTCTTTTCAAAGGCAGATGTCGTGCACATTGAGCCTGCGATCTGATCTATTACACAAAGGCTATCGAGGCGTACGCGACCACGCTGGAGTAATCGCCAGTGGCGTCGCCAGAAGTGGAGTAGTCCAAAACCATGCCCTTAGTGGCGCCCCTCCTTCTTGCGCTGAGCAGGGACACGGTAATCGGGCCGTATCCGCATATGCTGTCGTCCAGGCGCTGCACCAGGTCGTTGAACCTGACCTCGTCCATCTCCCCGATAGCCTTCAGGAGCTGGGCATCCTTCTCCTTCGTCATCTCCAGCGGCTCGTAGTGGTTGAAGTCGGAGCTGGCTATCACCATGGTTTTGGCCCCTGCCCTCTGCGAGGCCCCGGCTATCGCGTTCTCGATCGCTATGCTAGCGTCGAGGCTCTGGTCGCCCATGCATATGAAGCAGTATTTCTTTTCTGAGCCGAGCGACTGGATGAAGGGCAGCTGAACCTCTATCGAATGCTCGCCTGCGTGCGCGCTCTCGTCCTGGACTATGTTGTCCTCAACTTCGGTTATCGCCTTTGACAGTGAGGTGTTGTTCCTTGCAACTCCCAGCGGCGTCCTCCAATCGGCCATGGAAATCGAGATGGCAGGGCCTTCTCCCGTATGGTTCGGCCCGACAAAGACAATCGTGTCGCACTTCCTGAAGTCCTCATTCATCGACAGCGACTTGTAGGTGAAGCCGGCGGTCTTGCCCGAATAGATGTGCCCGGCGTGCGGAGCTGCATAGCTCTTTGCTCTTTGTCCGTCAGGGGACGGCGATGCAGAGGATATCGTAGACAGGACGAAATCCCTGAGCTTCCTTTCGTCTGATTCGTAGAATGAACCGGCGACTGCAGGCCTCCTCACAGCTTGCATACATAGGATTCTCATCCGCCTTTTTATACTCTTAGCTGGAAAACAGGTTAGGGCGATTCCCTGAAGCTTGTTCTCCTGATTGACATGGATTACTTCTTCGCAGCGTGCGAGGAGGCGCGGCACCCGGAATTCAAGGGAAAGCCGCTCATAGTGGGAACGAAGGGATCCAAGGACAAGCTGCGCGGGGTTGTCCAGACCTGCAACTACGAGGCGCGTGCTTTCGGCATACATAGCGCCATGCCTACCGCAATGGCATTCAAGCTTAAGCCGGACTCCGGCTACGCAGAGGCGGACAATGATTACTACGAACAGGTGTCAGATAGGATAATGAAGGCGGTCAAGGGCTTCGGGTTCAAGACGGAGGTGATGAGCGTTGACGAGGCCGCGGTGGAGGTGGAAGTCGAGACGTACGGAGCCGGAGAGTCGCTAGCGCGGCAGATAAAGAATGCGCTGGCCCAGGAATTCTCCCTCCCGTGCACCATAGGCGTCAGCACGGGCAAGAGCTTCGCCAAGATGGCGTGCGACGCCGCGAAGCCCAACGGGCTGAAGGTGCTAAGGGAAGAGGAGATCATACCGTTCATACAGAAACTTCCGGTCGGCAGGCTTTCTGGAGTCGGGTCCAAGACGGAGGAAAGGCTCAATGCAATGGGAATAAAGACCGTCGGCGAGCTTGCCAGGACAGATCCCAACGTGCTGATAGAGCGTTTCGGCAGCGCCGGAAGGTGGATACACGCGATAGCCAATGGCAGGGAGATGGACAAGGTCGTGGACAACTACGATGTCCTTTCGATCGGGAGGGAGCGAACTCTCGAGAAGGAGAGCGCCAAGATCGAAGACATCCAGACCATGGTCAGGAAGCTGGTCGATGAGGTGATGGCGCAGCTGAATTCGCAGAGGCTGCTGTTCAAGACGGTCACTGGAAAGGCCAGGTATGCGGACTTCACCGAGAAGTTGAGGAGCAGGAGCCTGACGCACTATTCAGATTCAGCCGATGAGCTGTACGCCGTATCCTTGTCGCTGATAAAGGAGCTGGTTTCAGAAAAGCCGCTTCGGAAGGTCGGCGTCCGGGTGTCCGGGTTCATGAACGTAAAGGGACAGAAGAAGCTATAGCAGCGCCATGCCGCGCTTGTTTTTGTCGAAGCCGAGGTTCTGTATGTACTCCCTGGCCGCTATCGCAGCCTTGCACCCGGATCCTGCTGCTGTTACCGCCTGCCTGTACACCCTGTCGGCCACGTCTCCGGCCACGAATACCCCATCAATTCCGGTGTGGATCTCGTCGATTGCCTCTATGTAGCCCTGCTCGTCAAGGTCCAGCTTGCCTTCAAGGAACTTGGTGTTAGGTATGTAGCCTATCGCTATGAAAACGCCGTTGGCCGGTATTGTGGCCGTTTCGTTGGTCTTGAGGCTCTTTACCCTTACTCCCGTAACCTTTTCGTCCCCGAGTATCTCCTCGACCGCCGAATCCCAGACAACCTTTATCTTCGGATTGTTGAGCACGCGCTCCTGCATTATCTTGCTCGCCCTGAACTCGTTCCTCCGGTGTATTATAGTTACGCTCTTCGCGAGCTTGGTGAGGAAGAGCGAGTCCTCCATGGCTGTGTCTCCGCCTCCGACAACGACCACGTCCTTGTTCTTGAAGAACGGCCCGTCGCATGTGGCGCAGCTGCTGACACCCTTGCCCATGAATTTCTGCTCCGAAGGTATCCCCAGCCACCTGTTCGATGCGCCCGGAGCGAGTATTACGCATTTCGCCTCGTACTGCTGGGATGACGTCTTTATCCTGAAAGGCTTGGTGTTGAGGTCTACCTCGACCACATCTTCATCCACAAACCTTGCGCCGAACCGCTCGGCCTGCTTCCTCATCAGGTTGACAAGCTCGGTGCCGTCAACGCCATCGGGGAACGCGGGATAGTTCTCCACAGTAGTAGTAAGGAGGAGCTGCCCACCGGCCTTGAATCCCGCTACCACCAACGGATGAAAATCCTCCCTCGAGGTATAGATTGCGGCTGTGAGGCCTGCAGGCCCTCCGCCTATGATTATGATATCCTCTGTCATGTGCTCATCAAGAAAATAACGATGAGGACAGATTTAAACCTTTGGTCATGCTTAGTGGAGCTACCTGGCGGCTTTGGACTTGCTGGGTTCCTCTTTTCTAGCGAACCCCTTCATGTCCTTCTGGGTGCCATCAGGATTCCATTCCTTCTTTATCATGAGGGAAGTGTGTCCTACAGTATAAACTCCTGCGTATATTTTCCCTGATGCCGTAGTAAGCTTTATCGGGAACGACACCTTTACATTGTTCGCGTCAACGTTAACCGCGGTGAGGTGAGTAAGATCTATTTTGTGCGCATCTATCCTCCCCTCGAGTATGACTTTGGTCTCCTTGCCACCGATAAAAGCGTGCGCCCTTACGTTCCTAGCCTCAGCATCGCCTTTGATGTATAGGAGGTCTTCTACCATCAGGTCCCTGACCCTAACGTCACCATTGACCTTTAGGGTACCGTAGACCGTAAGGTCAAAAGCTTTATCGTTATGGCCTTCAATCCCATTTTTTACTATGACAGTGCCATGAAACGTCATATCTTCTTTCATATGCAGGGTGTCGAATTCGTAAACCTTGTCGCCGTTGTTGCTTTCATTAGACATCTATACCACTGATTATCATTTAACCCCTCGCCGAACATGATATATAAACCCAACAGGTAAGGTTTATAAGGCGGATTGGACTTTTTCCCAGAAAGCGACTTAAATTCTTCCATCCAAGCGTTATCGGCGACTTGATGATTAGCGTAGGTGGACTGGGGGTATCGCTTGACAGAAGGGAGAGCGGGTCCGACATCGACTTCATATCGCATGCGCATTCCGACCACGTGTCAGCTGCAAAGGGCTCATCGTCCATACTCGCCAGCGACGAAACGGTATCGCTGCTGATGGCGGCCCACGGGATTGGAAACGTAAAGCGGGCAGACAGCTCGTTCTCGCTTCTGGATGCCGGGCACATGCTGGGATCAAAGCAGCTGTGCATAGAAGACGAGTCGCTTGGCGGGCGCATAATATATACAGGGGACTTCCAGCTGCAGGGATCTAGGGCTGCCAAAAGAATAGAGATAAAGGAAGCTGACGCCGTAATCCTGGACTCCACATATCCGGACCCTTCGCTTAGATTCGGCGACAGGCTGGAAGTTGAAGGCGACCTCCAGGCCTGGGCCAGCAAGTTCTCTGAACGCGGGATAGTTCTCTTCGGCTCGTATACGATGGGCAAGGCCCAGGAGCTGATAATGCTGCTGAATGAGATAGGCATAACGCCGGTATGCGGTAAAAGGATCGGCGCAATCAACAACGCCTACAGGGCGAACGGCATCGACCTCGACTGCCTGTCCCAGAACGACGGCTACGAGTACGAGGAGCTGCTCAGGGATAACTTCGTAGGGATTGTTGAGAACTCCAGGCTTTCTGCGCTCGCAAGGGCCCTGGCGATAGTCCATGACAGGCCGGTCTTCACGGCCGTAGCAACTGGCTTCGCCAAGAGGTTCAGGTTCGACACCGATGCCCAGTTCCCGCTGAGCGACCACGCGGACTTCGCCCAGAGCGTTGAGTACATAGAGTCGACAGGGGCGAAGAATGTCTATACGTACGGCAAAGGTGCAGAAGAGTTCGCGGCCAATCTTTCGAGGTTGGGGTTCGATGCAAGGCCGTTCTCTGAAATGGCTGCAGGAATGTCCAGCATAAGATGAACGTTTTAATATAAAGTGGGCCCGGAGAGATTTGAACTCTCGACCTTCCGATTATCAGTCGGACGCTCCAACCGGACTTTTAGCCCCATGCTAAGCAGAGGTACCTAGATGAGAAAGCTACGAGCCCACTATAGCTTGGAGTAGTAGCCTATTCTTCTCTAAACCTTTATAACGCTTGCTTTTAGACGATATAAGTACTTCAGGAACAAAGCCGCCAATTTTGTAAAAATTTTTTATAGATTGTGGGTCGTAGATACGAATACCGCTAATTCCACCCCAATAAGATTTATTTCTACCGATATTTCCATTTATACCGTATTCTTCGAATAATTCTAACCATTCCTCTACTAGTTTAGGATTGCAACAAGCTAAATTTAATTCTGCGATGCCCCTTCGAGACATAGAAATGCACCCATCTGTAGATAATGCAAATCGGATACACCATTTCTGGGTTGCTGCATTCGCTGATTTAATAAACTTAATTGATGGCTGTATTTCAGAAAGATAACTAGACTTGCTTTGATAATGTCTAGGGTTTGTCTTGTAGCTTGGGGACAATTTAAGCAGTTCTGATGCCAAATTTTTATCGCTGAGTCTTACAGCATATACCTTTCTCTTAGTTGTAATTACATGTGGAACATATCTGCTTAGTTTAAACAATAGAGAATTTGTAAAATTCTTTAACACTACATCCTTTGAGTAATAACATATCCTATAGCTG